>NZ_JBFRDU010000002.1:0-275030 GCF_052113965.1 Rhizobium sp. RAF56 | reverse complement strand
GCTCAACACAGCAGCGACAACGCGATCACGAAGGTCGTTCGATAAAGGTCGGGTCATAGATACTGGCCTCCATCCAGCCAGCATCTTGAATCACAATCATCCTGATTCGGGAATCACCTCAGATTCAGACCAAAGCGGAAACGGTCTAACACCCTACCAGCGCGGAGAGCCGAAGCCGAAATAGAAACCGTTGGAGCGGCGATAGCGGTATCTATCCCGCTCCCAGGCTCTGTCGTCGCGATGATCGCGATAATCCCGGCGGTTATAGTCTCGGTGATAGTTGCGGTCGTTATACCAATGACGTTCACCCCTCCGCTGCTGCCAGTTGTATGGGGGAAAATCGTCGACGCGCACCTCGACCACCCCGGTTCGGCCGGGTACGCCGGGAGGGGAGGCAGTGCCGGCGAAAGCAAAGGCCCCGGTGGCCGATCCCGTGGCAAGCGCTGCTGCCAACAAAACGATTGCTGCCTGTCTCACCGCTTTACTCCTATTGTTAGGTTCTCGAGGGGTAACGCATCGGTTTGGATGCAGGTTCCGCCCTGTGCTGCTGCCCGTCACGGAACCGGACCTCGGACTATTGAAGCACCTGGACGACTTTTCGGGATTGGGGCTGTACGATGACCCGCTGACGGTTGACGACAGCGTAGGAATAGTGCGGATCGTCAGGGACGGGAACGACAGCCACATTTTCCGGCAGCGTCCTGCCAACGGCAACCGGCTCTTGAACAACGACGTTACCGGCTGGCAACGGCTGTTGTTGGACGTAGGTGACGACGCGGGCGGGAGGCGGATCGATGGCGGCGCCAATGATAGCTCCGGTCACGCCGCCGACGGCAGCGCCCACCGGTCCACCGACCACCGCGCCGGTAACCGCACCGCCTGCCGCACCGGTAACAATTCCGTCGGCTTTGGCATTGTAGGAAAGGGCAGCTAGGAAAATTCCCGAAATCAGAATTGCCTTTTGCATTTCCGTTCTCCTATGAGCACGCCCCGCTCACCGTGCTTAAACGAGCATAGAGGCGGCGAGTTCCAAAGCCGGTTCAGGGGAGCGCGGTTGTGAAGCGAGTACACCGGTCAAGCATCGCAACCAACGCTGCAGAGCGCTCTCCATACGCACAAAAACGCCCGCATCGGTAGCGGGCGCTTGGCATGCGACTAGGCTTGTGTCTTAGCGGGTAGAGGCGCGGGCGAGGGCCGGAATTTGGCCTCTGCTGATCCCGAGGTCCTGTAGGGTCCGGCTGTTAAGGCGGCCAAGTTCGGAGATTGCGCGGCGATAAGAAAGCCAATTGTTGAAGCTGCGAACGACGTTCATGTTGATCCCCTTTCATGGGCTCAGTTGACGCCGGCTTCCATTTATTGGTCCGTCGTCTTGACGAACCTTATGTGGGGATGGCGGATGCAAAATGCTCGCGCCTAACGGTCAACCCACCCATGCGGCTCGTGCATAACTCGCGATCGGAAGGACAATGGCCTCACTGAGCGGGTCGCGCGATATAGCGCGTGCATAGGAGAAGCAGCACGATGGAAAAAGAGCTGAAGACGAGGCCATCGACCGCGCCGTAGCTGACCACCCCGACAATCCCGCCGACGAGAAATGCGAGAATGGTCACGATATGCAGCTTCAGCCGCGCGGAAGTCTCGTGCCGCTGACCGTGGGCGCCTTCACCCAGGAGCATGGCAAGTCCAACCCCTATATCGGTTGCAATGCCGGACACGTGCGTTGTCCTCACACGGCTCGCCGAGATGCGTGTCGAGGCGGCGTTTTGGATTCCCATCGCAAAACTGAGCAGGCCGGCGACCGTCAGTCCGCTGCCGGGCCACGTCGATCCATGGGCATAGACGCCGACGGCCATCAGCAATGCGGCTTCGGCAAGCAAGGTCAGAGCATAGATGTTCCTGAGACCGCGAGACTTGCCGACCTGGATGATCAAGGACGCTGCAAGCGCGCCTAGGATGAACATCGTCACTATCGCCAGGAACGCCAGAGCCAGTCTGAACTCGCGCACCGAAAGATAGTCCGAAATCAGGGAAACGTTCCCTGTCATGTTGGCTGAAAAGAAGCCGGAGGCGATATAGCCGGCGCTGTTCACCCCACCGGCCACGAAGGCAAGCGAGGCGGCCAACAGCAAATCGATTGCAGGAGTTCTAGTTTCGCCTTCTCGGACAAGCATATACGGACCTGAGCATCACCATGGCAGAAGCCACGCAGTTGAGCAGAAATTCCCGCCGCTCGCCAGCGCCCCCTTGTCGCGGGCGCACTGTGTCGGGGCAGGCCGGTCCAGTGCCGTTGCTCAGACGGGACGATCGGCCTCCCGGTAGTCGAGACCGATATCGAGGATCGGTGCGCTATGGGTCAACCAGCCGATGGAGATCAAATCGACACCGGTCGCGGCGATGTCGGGCGCCGTCGCGAGCGTAATGCTGCCCGACGCCTCGGTCACTGCCCGGCCGGCAACCATTGCCACCGCTTGACGCAACTGCTCGACCGACATGTTGTCGAGCAGGACGGCGTCGGGGGCGAAGGCCAGCGCCTGATCCAGCTGGGCCAGCGTATCGACCTCGACCTCGATCTTGACGAGATGGCCGACGCTGCGGCGTACTCGCTCGATGGCCGGGCGGATTCCGCCAGCGATGGCGATGTGATTGTCCTTGATCAGGATAGCGTCGTCGAGGCCGAAGCGGTGATTGGAGCCGCCACCGGCGCGCACGGCGTATTTTTCGACAGCCCGCAAGCCCGGCGTTGTCTTGCGGGTGCAGACGATCCTGGCGCTGTGACCGCGGACCGCATCGACGACTGATGCCGTCGCGGTGGCGATGCCGCTCAGATGACAAAGAAAATTGAGCGCCGTCCGTTCGCCGGTCAGGATGGCACGCGCCGGGCCGGTCACGGAGGCAATGACCTCGCCTTGCGCCACTTTGCTGCCATCGGCGCAATGCACCGTCATATCGACGTCCTTGTCGATCATCCGGAAAGCGAGCGCCGCCAGATCGAGCCCGGCAACGGTGCCGGCCTTTCGCGCCGCGAGCACTGTCGTAGCATGATGGTCCTTCGCTACGATGGCATCCGTGGTCAGGTCGCCGGCTCTGCCGAGATCTTCGAGAAGAGCGGCTCGCACCAAAGGTTCGAGCATGATTGCGGGGAGAGAGGAGAGGTTCGTCATATGACGCTTTCCTGAGCTGGGGCGTGTGCGAGTTCCCGCGCCGCCGCCAAGGCGGCCTCGAGGGTGATTTCGGAGCGGCGGGCGGCGGCCGCATGGTTTGGATAGTCCGTCCGGAAATGCGCGCCGCGGCTCTCACGACGTAGCAAGGCCGAGATCGTGATCATCAGCCCGACAATGGCCGGGTCGGACGCCGTTCCATGCGGCTGTGCCAGCGGCAGCAAGGCGAACGCAGCCGCCAGCAACCCTTCGCCGTCGCGGGTGACGCCGAGGGCGCGCGATAGGATTGGGCGCACGGTTACCGGATCGGAGGAGGGGTGTTCGACCGCTACGGTTGGTTTTCCGCCAGCCCCAGACGAGCCCGCTACGCTTTCGGCCACACGGCGCGCGCAGACGACGGCCTCGGTTAGCGAGTTGCTGGCCAGCCGGTTGGCGCCGTGGAGCCCTGTCGAGGCGACCTCTCCGCATGCCCAGAGGCCGGCAACCGACGCGCGCCCCGCGTGATCCACGGCGACGCCGCCCATATGATAATGCTGGGCGGGCCGGATGGGGATGAGGTCATGCGCCGGATCGATGCCTGCGCGGCGGCAGGCCAGCGCGATCGTCTGGAAATGCTGCGCGAATGCCGCTCCCGGCTTTTCGCTGACGTCGAGGAACACGCGATGGCCCGCCGCCAGATGTCTCGCGACGGCGCGAGCGACGACGTCGCGTGGTGCGAGTTCCGCACCCGGCACGGCCATGAGGAAACGCCGGCCGGTCTCGTCGACGATCGTCGCGCCCTCGCCACGGACAGCCTCGCTGATCAACGTCATCGGACGGCCCGGCCCGTCAAGCGCCGTCGGGTGGAACTGGATGAACTCGAGATCGGCAAGGGCTGCACCGGCGCGCGCCGCAAGTGCCAGGCCCTGTCCGCAAGAGCTCAATGGATTTGTCGTGTCGTTGAACAGTCCGCCAATGCCGCCCGTTGCGAGAACGACGCGCCCCGTGGCGAAGACTACGGGACCTGTCGAAGAACGCGCCAGCACACCGGTCACTCTGCCATCGTCCACTAACAACCGACGCGCTTCGTAGCCCTCCAGAACTGCTATCGTCGGAATGGAACGGACAGCGGCGACAAGTGCGCGCATGACCTCCCGCCCGCTTCCGTCGCCTCCGGCATGGACGATGCGCCGGCGGCTGTGGGCGGCTTCGAGCCCGAGACGCAGCGTTCCTCCGGCCGTTCGATCGAAGCGAACCCCAAAGCGCACCAGATCCTCGATCGCGGCTGGTGCGGCGCGCAGAATGCGCGTGGCGACTTCCTCGTTGCAAAGGCCGTCGCCGGCGGCGAGCGTGTCGGCGATATGGAGGGCAGGGTCATCGTCGTCGCCGAAGCTGGCGGCAAGGCCGCCTTGCGCCCAGGCGCTCGAAGCATCGGCACCAAGTGGCGATCGCGATAGAAGAAGCACCGGCTCGGGCGCCAGATGCAACGCCGTCATCAACCCGGCTATGCCGCCGCCGATAATGACCGGCCGTCCGGCGAGATCTTGGATATTCACGCTCATACGGCCAGCATCCGCTCGATGGCAAGCCGCGCAGGCCCGGCGAGCGAAGCGTCGATGGTTACGACGTGCCGGTTCTCTTCGAGCGCCGCGCGAATGTTGGAAAGCGTTATCCGCTTCATGTGAGGGCACAAATTGCAAGGCCGGATGAACTCGACCTCGGGATGCAGCACCGCGACATTGTCACTCATCGAGCATTCCGTGATCAGCACGACGCGCGGCGGCTTTTGACTCTCCACAAAATCGGCCATGGCCGCGGTAGAGCCGGAAAAATCGGCCTCCGCCACCACTTCCGGCGGGCATTCGGGATGCGCCAGAACCGTCACTCCGGGATGATCCTCGCGCAGCTGGCGGATGTCGGCCGGCGTGAAGAGTTCATGGACCTCGCAGTGGCCTTTCCAGGCAATGATCTCCACGTCGGTCTGGGCGGCGATGTTTTTCGCCAGGTACTCGTCCGGCAGCATGATCACACGGGGAACCCCGAGGGACTCGACAACGGCTTTGGCATTGCCCGAGGTGCAGCAGATGTCGGAGACGGCCTTCACCTCGGCAGATGTGTTGACGTAGGTGACGACAGGTACGCCCGGATAGCGCTGCCGAAGCAGGCGGACATCCTCGGCGGTGATCGAATCCGCCAGTGAACAGCCCGCCGCCAGGTCGGGAATGAGCACGGTCTTTTGCGGATTGAGCAGCTTTGCCGTTTCTGCCATGAAATGCACGCCTGCGAGCACGATGACGTCCGCTTCGGTCGTCATCGCCTTGCGGGCAAGCGCCAGGCTGTCACCCACGATATCGGCAACACAGTGGAAGATTTCCGGCGTCTGATAATTGTGCGCCAGGATGACGGCATTTCGCTGCCGCTTGAGGTCCATGATAGCGTCGACGTCAGCCGCGAATACGGGCCATTCAACGGCCGGAATGACGCGCCGCACGCGGTCGTAGAGTTCCGAGCTGCGGGTTTGTTCGTATGCCATAGCCATGCCTAATATGCTCCATATGAGTATATGTTGGGCATATGCTTATACTGAGCATAAGGAAAGTCAAGCGCGTGAGAGTGGCAATTTTGTCCCTGCTACGGCGCGCTCGGCCAGCACCCCGTGCCGGAAACGAAACAGTTTCGCCGGTCGGCCGCCGGTCTCCGTCGTCATCGTCCCGGTCTCTTCGACCAGTTCCTGCTGTTCGACCAGGCGTCGGAAATTCTGCTTGTGCACGAGCCGGCCGGCCAACGCCTCGACGCTGCGCTGGAGCTGCAGCAGCGTGAATGTCGGCGACATCAATTCAAAGACGACGGGACGGTATTTGATCTTGGCGCGCAGCCGGGCGATGCCGGTGGCCAGAATACGACGGTGATCCGCCGCCATGGCCGAGCCGAACACTGACAGCCTGCTATCCGTCGCCTTGTCGCGATGCGCCTCCGCAACGAGCGCGGCTTCGTAAAGCAACTCGTAGCGCTGCAGCACCAAATCTTCGTTCCAGCCATGCTCGTCGAGGCCAAACGCGACCGCTGTCCGCTGCTGGCGCTCGCTGCGCATCGAGGCGTTTTCGGCGGCGTTCGCCCAGGCGTTCAACTGCGGAATGATGACGTTAGGCAACGCCGGCGGGACGCCTTCGCGGTGATCCTCCCACGGGAAATAGGCGTACCAGTTGCGCCAGGTTGCCTTGTCCGCGGGCTCCGCCTGCCCCTCGCGAGCCAGGGCCAGATAGCTGATTGAAATCACCCGCTGTGCCTCATCGGCTGCCCGGTCGCGGTCGGCGAAAGTGTAGAGCTGCTCGATGTAGCCAAGCGGATGTCGCGTCTGCTGTTCGACCCAGTCCCGGAGACCCGATTGCAGCGAACGGTGTCCAAGCTCGAATGGACCGGAGGGCAGGGCCAGGCCGCTCTCGATGGTCATGACGCGCGGCTGACCGGCGGTTGCCGCGACGAGCACCGCAATCAGTTCAGCGGCAATGGAATGTCGCAGGTCGGGCTTCAAAACATCTTCCGTTCCACTCACACACCGTCGGCAAGGGGCGCCCTGAGTGAGATGTCACACACAATCCGGAACCCCGGCTCATTGCAAGCTTTTGATCTTGTTGATGTCGAGAAAGTTGGTAGCGGAGGAGGGATTTGAACCCCCGACACAAGGATTATGATTCCTCTGCTCTGACCTACTGAGCTACTCCGCCACGGAGCCTTACGAAGCCTTTGCGATTGCCGCTCAAGCCCGTCGGTTGAGCGGCTTATAAGGTGCGGTTTGGCCCGGTGTCAAGCGCGTCGGTGACAAAAATCACTGCGCGAAAGCATGCCTCATGCGGCCGCCTCAGGCGGCTACCGGGTGCTCAAGAAGCGCCTTCAGCGCGGCCTCGGCCTCAGGCTCGCGTTCGGATCGCTCGATGAAGCCGCCGCCGTAGACGCGTGCGTCGTCGCCGGGCGCGGAGTAGAGCGCGCAGGCCTGTCCGGGGGCCACGCCCGCCTCGCCGACGCTCAGATCGACATAGATGCCGCGTGGGCCGGCCTTGAGTGTCGCGGGCGTCGGGGCGCGGGTCGAGCGGACCTTGGCGTAGCAGGGGAAGCCTTCGCCGGCGGCGGCAATCTCGATCGGCTCGTCGCCGAGCCAGTTGACGTCGCGCAGATAGACGCGATGCGTCTCCAGCGCTTCCTTCGGGCCGACAATGACGCGGCGCGAACGGGCATCGAGAAAGACGACATAGAGCGGCTCGCCGGTCGCAACGCCGATCCCGCGGCGCTGGCCGATCGTATAGTGCAGGATGCCTTCGTGGCTGCCGAGCACACGGCCGTCGAGGTGGACGATGTCGCCGGCAAGGGCCGAATTCGGCTTCAGCTTGGTGATGATGTCGGAATATTTTCCCTGCGGCACGAAGCAGATGTCCTGGCTGTCGGCCTTCTTGGCGACGACGAGGCCCATGTCTTCGGCAAGCTTGCGGGTCTCGGCCTTGGGCAGTCCGCCGAGCGGAAAGCGCAGATAGTCGATCTGCTCCTGGGTGGTCGCAAACAGGAAGTAGCTCTGGTCGCGGTCGGCGTCGGCGGGACGATAGAGCGCGCGGCGGCCGGGGTTGTCGCGCGAGGGGTTCGGGCGCGAGCGGATATAGTGGCCCGTGGCCAGCGCGTCGGCCCCGAGTTCCTTGGCGGTGGTAAGCAGGTCGGCGAACTTGACCGTCTGGTTGCAGGACACGCAAGGGATCGGCGTCTCGCCGGCCACGTAGCTTTCCATGAAGGGATTGATGACCGTGTCGCGGAAACGCTTCTCGTAGTCGAGGACATAGTGCGGGATGCCGAGCGTTTCGCAGACGCGGCGGGCGTCATCGATATCCTGTCCGGCACAGCAGGAGCCGGCGCGATGGACGGCCGCGCCGTGGTCGTAGAGCTGCAGCGTGATGCCGAGAACGTCGTAACCCTCGCGCTTCAGGAGGCCGGCCACGACGGAACTGTCGACACCGCCGGACATGGCGACGACGACGCGCGTATCTTCGGGCCGCTTGTCAAAATCGAGTATGTTCACGGGTCTTCCTGCCGCCAATGTCGGTCATTTAAGCGCTTGCTGTTTCATCGAGCCCGCCGTTTGACATGCAAATGCGGCGGATTTTCATGGCCGTCGGCTCATCGCGGGCTGAGCGCGCGCCTCGATCGCCAAGCCATATAGAAAGGAACGGCGTTCCGTGCAAGAGCGAGCGGATTGGCAGGCTCCCGCGCCTTGTCAGCACTTTGCTCTCTGCCGGTCCGCACCTATATCCACTGGGTGCCCCGAAGAGAGGTGTTTCCCATGCCCGAACGCGCCGTCAAAATCCCCGGACCCGACCACCCCATCACGATCGAACATCTGCACGATCGCGTCGTCGTCACCGCCGGCGGCCGCACGATCGCCGACAGTTGCCATGCACTGTCGCTCAAGGAAGCATCCTATCCGGCCGTTCTCTATATCAGGCGCGAGGATGTCGACATGTCGTTGCTTCAGCGTACGGACCACGCCACCTATTGCCCCTTCAAGGGTGATTGCGCCTATTACAGCATTCCCATCGGCGGTGCCCGATCCTTAAACGCGGTCTGGACCTATGAGCATCCCTATGCCGCCGTCGCCGACATCAAGGACTACCTCGCTTTCTATCCCGACCGCGTCGATGAAATCAGAGTGACGCCGATCGCGTGAGGAAAGCCGCCCGGTCGCCGTTTCGGGGGAGATGCTTCAGCTGTGGATCGGATCGATCCACAGCACCTCTTCCGGCTTTTCGACCGGCTCTATGTCGAGATTGACGACGACGGGATCCTGCCCGGAGCGGACCAGCACGCATTCAAGCGTCTCGTCGCGGCTGGCGTTTATTTCCTGATGCGGCACATAGGGCGGAACGAAGATGAAATCCCCGGGGCCGGCCTCCGCGACGAATTCCAGGCTCTCGCCCCAGCGCATCCGCGCCTTGCCCTTGACCACGTAGATGATGCTTTCAAGATCGCCGTGATGGTGCGCGCCGGTCTTTGCATTGGCGTGGATGGTCACCGTGCCGGCCCAGATCTTCTCCGCGCCGGCGCGCGCGTGGTTGATGGCGGCGGCGCGGTTCATGCCCGGCGTCTGGGCCGTGTTCGGATCGAGCGCATTGCCCGGAATGATTTTGACGCCGTGCTCGCGCCAATCGATCGCCTCGTGCGGGCCATGGTCGTGGCTGTGATCTTTGCTCATGGATGTGGTCTCCGCGGGCCAGGATTCGCGCCTTCCGTTAACCAAACGGTATCCGGAAGTTCCATGAACATTAGCGCGAACCCATTAGAAAACATAGGGAAATTGAGAAAGTTCAGCAAAAGGCTTTTCAAGTCGGCATTAATCTATAGAATCACTCGTGTTAAGGCCGGCGGGCCTCGTCAGTTTGCCCGCGTTCGTGCCGGTCGACTTAGGAGGACTTAGGACTTCCGCTTGAGAGGAGACAGCCATGACGAATGTACTGCCCCCCCTTCACGAGGGACACGCCCCGTTCACCCTGCAGCAGCTTTTTCGCGAAGCCGTTGATGCATTCGAGGAATGGGATACCGAAGTCACAGAACCGATCGTCACTTTCGAGGGACGCATCCTGCCGATCAGCACCGTCTTCGAGGCGATGCGCGGTTGCAGCGACATCATGCCGGCAAACCTGCTCGGCGCGATCACGGACCGGCTGACAAAGCCATGGGAAGGCGCGGGTTCGATCGACCAGATGACCTTCTCCATAGCTGCCCGTATCCTGGGCGTGCTGGTTCGCAAGCGGCTTTTCGCGACCGACAGCGCCGATCTTATCGCCGCGGCCGGCGCGCAGCAGGCCGAAGAGCGCGCGGAACGCTAACCGTCGATCCGATAGCCAAGAAGAAGCCGCCGCAGTTCACTGCCGGCGGCTTTTCATTTAGCCCGCTTGAATTTCGCTCCCGGTCCACGGGCTTCCCAGCCCATCCTATTCGTCCGCGTGCTGCGGCAAGCCGGAAGCGGCCCCGCGGCGCATCGGGCGGCGCTTGCCAAAATACCTCATATGTGAAAATCTTATTTACAGAAGAAAAGACGATGCACGCATGTCGCAGTGCCGGGAGAGAAATATCATGTCGGAGACTGAATTGCCGCTGAGCGGGCTTGTGGTGCTGGATATGAGCCAGTTCCTCTCCGGCCCCTATTGTTCGCTGCGGCTGATGGATCTCGGCGCCCGCGTGATCAAGGTCGAGCGGCCGGATGGCGGCGACCTGTCGCGCGGACTTTATCTCAGCGACACCGAAAGCGGCGATTCGACGATTTTCCATGCGATCAACCGTTCCAAGGAAAGCCTCGCGCTCGATCTGAAAAGCGAGCGCGACATGGCGGCGCTTCGCAAGCTGATCGCCAAGGCCGACGTGCTGATCCAGAATTTCCGCCCCGGCGTCATCGAACGCCTGGGACTGCATTTCGAGGCGGCACGCGAGATCAATCCGCGCCTCGTCTATTGCTCGATCAGTGGCTACGGCGAGGAAGGCCCCTGGGTCGGCCGGCCCGGCCAGGATCTCCTGGCGCAGTCGCGCTCCGGCGTGATGTGGCTGAATGGCGACGAGGGGCAGGGGCCGGTTCCCTTCGGGCTCGCGATCGGGGACATGCTGGCGGGCGCCGCGGCCGCGCAAGGCATACTCGCCGCTCTGGTGCGGCGGGGCGTCACGGGCAGAGGTAGCCACGTCCAGACGAGCCTGCTCGAAGCGCTGGTCGACCTGCAGGTCGAAGTGCTGACGGTGCATATGAACAGCGGCGGCAAGCTGCCGCAACGTTCGGGCTTCCGCAGCGCGCATGCCTACCTCTCGGCTCCCTACGGGGTCTATGCCGCCGCCGACGGCTATCTGGCGATCGCCATGACGCCGATCGCGAAACTCGCCGATCTCCTGCGAATGGACGAACTCCTGCCCTATCGCGATGATCCGAAGAGCTGGTTTACCGCTCGCGACGAGATCAAGCGACTGATTGCGGAGAAGATCAAAACCGAGCCGGTCGACCATTGGCTGTCTATCCTCGAACCCGCCGACATCTGGTGCGCCAAAGTGCTCGATTGGCCGCAGCTGCTGAGCAGCGAGGGTTTTGGCGCGTTGGACATGCTGCAGACCGTCGTGCGCGACGACGGGGCATCGGTCCGCACCACGCGTTCCCCCATCCGCATTGACGGCGAGCGCCCGAAATCTCAGCGCGCGGCGCCGAAGGTTGGGGAGCATACGCAGGCGATCTGGAAGGAGTTTCGGCTGGATTGACGGGTGTCAGCCAGCACGCTCTGGTGGTTGCCGCTCTCCGCCGGGTCGCGGCGGCTCCCGCTCCTGTGATGAGCGGGAGCCGCGATCTATCGGCCGGGATCAGACCGACCGGGTGAGGCCGCCATCGACCTTCAGGTTCTGGCCAGTGATGTAGCCAGCGCCTTCGGAGGCCAGGAATGCGATGGTTGCAGCAATCTCGGCGCTCGTGCCGTAGCGCTTCATCGGCACCATGTCACGGCGCTCCTCGGTGGCAGGCAGGCTGTCGATCCAGCCCGGCAGCACGTTGTTCATGCGGATATTGTCGCCGGCATAGGTATCGGCGTAAATCTTGGTGTAGGAGGCGAGCCCCGCGCGGAAGACGGCGGAGGTGGGGAACATGGCTGCTGGCTCGAACGCCCAGGCGGTCGAGATATTGACGATCGCGCCCGACTTCTGCGCCTGCATGATCGGCGTGACCAGCCGCACTGGCCGGATGACGTTCATCAGATAGACGTCGAGGCCGGTATGCCATTGCTCGTCGGTGATCTCCGTGATCCCGGCGCGTGGACCATGACCCGCGCTGTTGACCAAGGCGTCGATCCGGCCCCATTTCTCCATCGTGGTATCGACCAGTCGCTTCAGGTCGTCGTTCGACTGGTTGGATCCGGTCACGCCGATGCCGCCGAGTGCGGTTGCCAAGGCCTCGCCCTTGCCGGACGACGAAAGAATGGCGACCTTGAAGCCATCCTGCGCCAGTCGCTTTGCCGCTTCAGCTCCCATGCCGCTGCCGCCAGCGGTGATGACTGCTACTTTTTCTACTGACATGGTAACCATCCTTGTGGCGCGAGAGCATTTGTTGATTGTCTGCGAAGTAACAATTATCATTATTCAGGATTGGGTCGCCAATCAGTTCTCCTGCGTTTTTGCTGTAGAAAATCTATCGGATGAATGATGCGCTCGGAAAACTTCCTTCCTTGAATGGCCTGAAGGCCTTCGAGGCCGCGGCACGCCATCTGAATTTCCGTCTCGCGGCCGAGGAACTCGGTGTCACGCAAGGCGCGGTAGCGCAGCAGGTGCGGGGACTGGAGGCGGAACTCGGTCTCCAGTTCTTCGAGCGTCGCCCCCGGACGCTGGCGCTCACGGGTGAAGGTCGCGCCTACATCGCCGATATCAGGCGGGCGTTCGAAATCATCGCCCGGGCAACGGGTGACCTGAAGCCGCAGCCGATCAAGCTGGCGATCAGCACGACCCCGACCTTCGCGTCGAAATGGCTGATCCCGCGATTGCCGGATCTGACTGCCCAGCATCCTGATCTTGACATCCATATCGTGGCGACCGACCGCATCTCGAATTTTCAGATGGACGGCGTCGACCTCGCCGTTCGCTACGGGCGACCGCCCTTCGGGCCAGGACTGGCAGCGCAATTGCTGTTCAAGCAGGAAATCATCGCCGCCTGCAGCCCGATGCTTCTGGGGGATCGCGGCCCGCCACGAACCGTTTCCGAGTTGTCGTGCTTCCCACTCCTGCAGGATGCGCACAACTTCTGGCCGGAGTTCATTGAAAGCCACTTCGGAACGGCCACATCTCCACGCGAAGTACCATTATTCAAGCGCATCAGCTTCAACCAGACGTCCCATGCCATCGATGCGGCGGTTGCGGGCCAGGGCATCGTGCTCGCCACCCGGAACTTCATCGCAAGTGATATTGCCGGGCGACGGCTCGTTCAGGTTGGTTCGACCGCGCTTTGGGGGCCTTCCGACTTCTATCTCGTCTGGCCAAGACACAGCAAAGCCGCAGCACTGCAGGCAGCAATGAGTTGGATGTTGTCGGCGGATGGGCAAGGGCGAAACCGCTCGATTGAGGCGGCCGACAGCCAGCTTATATGAAATGTTTCTGTGGTTCGACCATTGTCATTTGCATATGAATGAAATACTCATACTTAAGAATTATGCGGCCTTGGCGGCCGCCATTCCCGTTGTTGAGGGGAGCGGCGGGGCAGCCATGGATATCTAGGGAGCGACCAATGACGCGCATTACCAATCTTCGCGTTTTCGACCTGCGTTTTCCGACGTCGCAGAGCCTCGACGGCTCCGACGCGATGAATCCGGATCCGGACTATTCCGCAGCCTATGTCGTTCTCGAAACCGACAAGCCGGGCCTAGAAGGCCACGGTCTGACCTTTACGATCGGCCGCGGCAACGACATCTGCTGCATGGCGATCGAGGCGATGCGGCATCTGGTCGTCGGCACCGAGCTTGCGACGGTCCTTGAAAACCCCGGCAAATACTGGCGCCATCTCACCGGCGACAGCCAGCTGCGATGGATCGGTCCCGACAAGGGCGCCATGCATCTTGCGACCGGTGCGGTGGTCAACGCCGTCTGGGACCTCTTGGCCAAGGATGCCGGCCGGCCGGTGTGGAAGCTGATCAGCGAGATGGGCGCCGACGCGATCGCCGACATCGTCGATTACCGCTATCTGACGGATGTTTTGACGCGCGACGAGGCCGTGGCGATCCTGAAGAAGGCCGAGGCCGGCAAGGCGGACCGCATCGCAACGCTCGAGCGCGAAGGTTACGCCTGCTATACGACGTCCGCCGGCTGGCTCGGCTATGGCGACGAGAAGCTGCGCCGGCTCTGCCAGGAGGCAATCGACGCCGGCTTCAATCACGTCAAGATGAAGGTCGGTCGTGATCTTGAAGACGATATCCGACGCCTCACCATCGCCCGCGAGGTGATCGGCCCGGATCGCTATCTGATGATCGACGCCAACCAGGTTTGGGAAGTCGGCCAGGCGATCGAGTGGGTCAACAAGCTCGCCTTTGCCAAGCCCTTCTTCATCGAGGAGCCGACGAGCCCCGACGACGTGGCCGGCCACCGCAAGATCCGCCAAGCGATCGGCTCGGTGAAGGTGGCGACCGGCGAGATGTGCCAGAACCGGATCATGTTCAAGCAGTTCATCGCCGAAGGCGCCATCGACATCGTGCAGATCGACAGTTGCCGCATGGGCGGCCTGAACGAGGTGCTGGCAGTGCTGTTGATCGCCGCGAAATATGGCCTGCCCGTCTGGCCGCATGCCGGCGGCGTCGGGCTCTGCGAATATGTCCAGCATCTGTCCATGATCGACTATGTCGCGGTGTCGGGCACCAAGGAAGGCCGCGTGATCGAGTATGTCGATCACCTCCATGAACACTTCATCGACCCTTGCGTGATCAAGAACGCCGCCTACATGCCGCCGAGCCTGCCGGGCTTCTCGATCGAGATGAAGCCGGAATCGATTGAGGCCTATACCTTCAAGGGCTGAGCGCCTCCCGCCATGTGCCTTGCCCGCAGGCGTCTAGCCACTCCTGCGGGCTTGTCGTGCGCGGCGGTCGCGCGCATCTTGCGTGTGCGTCCCTTGGGTGTCGCGAGGAGGAGGATATCATGGCAGAGGCAGAGCGGCCGCTTGCGATCAGCGCGCCCGACCCGCGGACACTCGAACTGATCTTCACCGCCGAGGCCCTGGCCCGGCTGAAATCGAAGTACGAGATTGTCGAGGCCGATCCCGACGGTATCGCGGGACTTGGGGACGTGGTTCTTTCTCGCGCGCGCTATATCATCGGCCAGCCACCCCTTTCCAAAGAAACCCTCGACCGCATGCCGGCGCTCCGCTCCATCCTCAACGTCGAGAGCAATCTCTTGAACAACATGCCCTACGAGGTGCTTTTCGAGCGCGGCATACATGTTGTCACGACGGGCCAAGTCTTTGCCCTGCCGGTCGCCGAAATCGGACTGGGATTCGCGCTCAGCCTGGCGCGCGGCATCGCCGATGCCGATCTCGATTTTCGCGAAGGACGCGAATTGTGGGGCGGGGAGGGCAATGCGCGGGCGCGGCTCCTATCCGGCGCCGATATCGGCATTGTCGGCTTCGGCGATCTCGGCAAGGCCTTGAACCGCGTGCTTTCCGGCTTCCGGGCGAAGGTCAAGGTGTTCGATCCCTGGATGCCGCGCTCGATCCTGGAGGATTTCGGCGTGCAGCCGGCAAGCCTCGATGAGGTCCTGAGCGAAAGCGATTTCGTATTCATCGTCGCCGCCGTCACCAGCGAGAACAAGGGGTTCCTCGGCGCGCAGGCGTTCGCGAGCATGCGCCGGGGTGCCGCCTTCATCCTGCTCAGCCGCGCCGATGTGGTGGATTTCGATGCGCTGGTGGCCGCCGTCGCCTCCGGGCACATCGTGGCGGCAAGCGATGTCTATCCCGTGGAACCGCTGCCGCTCGATCACCCGGTGCGCGGCCTCAAGGGTTTTCTGCGCTCCGCCCACCGCGCCGGCGCGCTCGACAGCGCCTTCAAGCAGATGGGCGAGATGGTGCTGGAGGATATGGATCTGATGGATCGCGGCCTGCCGCCGATGCGCTGCAAGCGCGCCGAACGCGAGACGGTCTCGCGTATGCGTTCCAAGCCGGTCGAGCGAAACTAAAGCCAGTTGCCGATCAACTCGACGTCGTCGTCCGTCAGTTCGTGACCGTGGGGAACGGTCGCAAGCTCGACGGTCGCCCCCTTGCTCGTCAGCCAGTCGGCCAGCGGCCGGGCATAGCGGCCGTAATCGTCGGTTTCTCCGGCGACGATCAGCACCTGGACGTCGCTCATATCGGCTTTTGGCGGTTCGTCGTATACCGGCATCGAACGCAGCAGGATGGCGCGGCGGATGACATGCGGATGCAACGCCATCATCGCGTTGAGGAGGTTCGCGCCATTGGAATAGCCGAGAAAAGCGATCCGCGCCGGGTCGAGGTCGTAGGCGGCGATCGCGCCGGCGACGAAGGCGTCGAAAGCCTCGGCCTCCTTGACGATATCGGCTTGATCGAAGGAGAAGGGCGTCAGGCGCTTGAACCAGCGCGGCAGGCCTTCCTCCGTCGCGCGGCCTCGCACGGCAAGCAGCGTCGCGCGGGGTGCTGCGCGATGCGCGAGCGGCAGCAGCGTCGTCTCGTTGGCACCGGAGCCGTGCAGCAGGATCAACACGCTGCCGTCGGGGTCGTCAGGCGTGTAGAAGCGGTGGACGAAGGGCAGGTCGCGATAGATGACGCGCGGCTCGCCGGGCATCGAAAATTGCGGCATCATGACCGTGAGTTCGTCGCTGCGCTCAGTCACGGCAGGCGGCACGAAAAGCCGCGTTCCGAGCGTTGCTTCGTCCTCGTCGATGAGCATGCCCGGCGCGTCGGTCGCAAGCTCGAAGAGAATTCGGCCGGGCTCGCGGACGTAGAGCGAGCGGAAATATTTCCGGTCGTGCGTCGCGGTCGGCCAGGATCCGTCCGCCTGCAGCGCCGTCCTGACCGCCTCGATTTCGGCATCGTCCTTGGCGCGGAAAGCGACGTGGTCGACGGTTCCGGTTCCCGGCGCGGACGACCAGAAACCGCCGGCATCACGCACGTCGACGATGTCGCCGGTCTCAGAGGTGAGGCGGCTGATGGTTCCCGCCTTCGCAGTGGCGCGATAGCCGAAGTGACGCTCCAGCATCGCCTGCGTCTCGGCGGGCGTCTCGGCAAAGAGCGTCGCCCCGCGGATGCGGCGGATAGCGGCTTCTGCCGGAATGTCGGCCGCCGCCCAAGGAACCGCTGCCTCAAGCGCCGGCGTCCCAACGAGCTTGACGATGACACCGTCGGGGTCCTTCAGCCGCAACACCGGTTCACCGAATTCGACCATCGGGCCTTCCGGCCGCAAGCCGTGGCGGAGCGCTCGCGTCAACCAGAAGCCGATCTCGGTCGGCTCGACGGCCAGCGAGATTTCCCCGACCTGACCCAGGCCGGGACGGCCCGGCGAGCCGTCCTCCCAGACCAGGAACGTGACGAGCGAACCCGGAGAACCGACCGCGTCGCCATAGAACAGGTGGAGCTGCACCGCATCCTCGAAGCCACCGGTCCGCTTGACCAGCCTGAGGCCCAGAAAGCCGGCATAGAAGTCGACATTTGCCTGCACCTTGCGGGTGATCAGCGTGATGTGGTGGATACCGGCGACCATCGTCGTCCTCCGCATGTTTGTTTATGCGCAAGCTTTAAGCGTTGTTTGCACGGCGGAAAACAGAAAACGCCTGCGCCGATCACCGCGGGCGGATGTGCTCCATTCCGGCCTCGCGGGGCTTGCCCTTGTGGCCGCTGATTTCGGCGCCGTCGGTCTTGAGGAAACGGGCGTTCCAGATGGTCGCGAACAGGGAGATCAGCGTTACGACGATGAAGGCGGCGGAGAAGTCTTCAAGCGTGGCATGGTCGTGCTCGCTCGCATACATCGAGGCGTGCAGCGCCAGCGCACCGACGCAGATGCCGAGCGAGAGCATCAACTGCTGGAAGGTGGTGTAGAAGCTCGTGGCCGTGCTCATGCGCTCGCGTTCGATCTCGTCATAGGCGATCGTGTTGTAGCAGGTGAACTGGAACGACATGAAGAAACCGCAGAAGTAGAGGATTACGAAGATCAGCCACATCGGCCAGTCCGGCCTGAAGATCGCGCAGGTGCCGTAACCGAGCGTTCCGATCACCCCGAAGACGATAAGGCTGGTGCGAAAGCCGAAACGTCTGAGAATCTTCGACTGGATCGCCTTCATCGTCATCGAGCCGAGCGCGGTGGCAATCGCAATCCGGCCGGCCGCGGCCGCCGAAAGGCCGAAGCCGAGCTGCAGCATCAGCGGGATGAGAAAGGGCTGCGCGCCCTGCGAGATGCGGGTGAGCGAGCCGGCGATCACGGATGTCCGGAAGGTGCGCACGCGCATCAGCGAGAAATCCATGATCGGCGAGGGATGCTTGCGCGCATGCCTGAGATAGGCGATGCCGAAGATCAGGCCGATCGCGATCAGGAAGATCGCCCGCGCCCCTTCGCCGCTTCGGCTCGACGTTTCAAAGCCGAAAAGAAGCGAGCCGAGCGAAATGCCCGAGAGGATGAAGCCGACGAGATCGAACGGCCCGCGATGCGGCCCCTTCGCCTCGTCGATGAAGATCGTGACGAGCAGGAAGCCGACGATGCCGATCGGCACGTTGATGTAGAAGATCCAGCGCCAGTCGAGATAGGTGACGAACATGCCGCCGACCGGCGGGCCGAGGATCGGACCGATCAGTGCCGGCACCAGCAGCCAGGACATGGCCGCGACCATATCCTTGCGCGGCACGCTGCGCATCAGGACGAGGCGCCCGACCGGCAGCATCATGGCGCCGCCCAGCCCCTGGATCAGCCGTGAGGCGACAAGAAAGGTAAGGTTTGGCGCCTGCGCGCACATGATCGAGCCGATCACGAAGACCGCGATGGCGCTTCGAAACACGGTGCGCGTGCCGAAGCGATCGGCCATGGTGCCGCTGGCGGGAATGAAGATCGCAAGGCTCAAGAGATAGGAGGTGAGCGCGATACTCATCGAGGGCGGCGTCACGCCGAAATCGCGCGCCATGGTCGGCAGCGCGGTCGCAAGCACCGTGGCGTCGAGCTGTTCCATGAACATCGCGCTTGCAACGATCAGCGCGATTGTCCGGAAATTGCGCGCGGCTGGCTGAACCGCCGTGGACGGATAGGTCTGATCCGACATTGTCGGGGATCACTCTCGATGGTGCGGCGAGGTCTAAAAACGGCACCGCAACAGGTGGCGGCCAAGGGCCGCGTTTGGAACGGCGCCTGTATACTCCTGCTAAGGCTGTCTGACTATATGCGATCACGCAAATCTGATCGCCCATTTAGGCAAAGCCCCGCGCGTCGCGCGAGGCGTCCGATTGAAGCCTCGGCGGTTCAATATCCCGCGGCGGTTCCCGATTCCGCACGGGCGTCCATCGCGCCGTTGTAGCGCGCCCCGCCGCCGTCGGCGATTTCGCCGAGGCTCTCGCCGCCGATCAGGATGCCGGCCGCCTGTCCCCAGATCGGCCAGTTCTTGTCCTCCTGAACCGTATAGCCCATTCCCGTCAGGATCCGGATCGTATCGGGGGAGAGCGCGTGCGGCTCGATATAGACCTTGTCCGGCAGCCACTGGTGATGGATGCGCGGTGCATCGATCGCATCGGAAAGGTTCATTTTGAAGTCGATGACGTTGGTGATCGCCTCAAGCGTGATGGTGATGATGCGCGCACCGCCCGGGCTGCCGATCACCATGAAGGGCTTGCCGTCCTTGGAAATGATCGTCGGGCTCATCGAGGAGAGCGGTGTCTTTTTCGGCAGGATGGCGTTGGCCTCGCCCTGGACCAGACCGTAGAGATTGGGCACGCCCGGCTTCGAGGTGAAATCGTCCATCTCGTTGTTGAGAAGCACACCGGTGCCGGGCGCCACCACGCCGGCCCCAAACGAACCGTTCAGCGTATAGGTCACGGCAACGGCGTTGCCTTCGTCGTCGACAATCGAAAAGTGCGTCGTCTCATGGCTTTCGCCGAAACCCTTCGGCATCAGCTCCTTCGAAACGCCGGCGCGGTAGGGATCGATGCTGTCGCGAATCTTTGCGGCATAGGCCTTGTCGAGAAGCTTGCTGACCGGGTTGTCGACGAAATCGGGGTCGCCGAGCGCCGCGTTGCGGTCCACAAAAGCATGGCGCATCGCCTCGACCATCACATGCACGGTCTCGGCAGAGCCGTAACCGAGATAGGAGAGCGGATAGCCTTCGAGCACGTTGAGGATTTCGCAGATGATGACGCCGCCGGAAGAGGGGGGCGGCGAAGAGACGATCTCGTATCCGCGGTAATTGCATTTCACCGGGTCGAGTTCGCGGACCTTGTATTGCTCAAAGTCCTCCTTGGCGAGAACGCCGCCTTTCTCGCTGCTCGCCTTGGCGATCGCCTCGGCTGCCGCGCCCTTGTAGAAGGCGTCGGGGCCGGTCTCGGATATGCTGGCGAGGGTCGCTGCGAGATCAGGCTGGACGAGCCTGTCGCCTGCGGCAAAGGGCGTGCCGTCGGCCTTGACGTAGATGGCAGCCGCTGCAGGATCGCGTGACAGACGCTTCTGCCCGCCGTTGAGTTCGGCTGCGTCGCCCTGGTTGAAGACGAACCCATCCTTTGCAAAGCCGATCGCGGGCGCCAACAATTCCTGCCGCGATTTCGTGCCGTATTTCTCCCGCGCGGTCTCGAAGCCCATCACGGAGCCGGGCACGCCGACGGCGAGATAGCCCTCGGTGCTGGCACCTTTGACGACGTTGCCCTTGTCGTCGAGATACATCGTCTTGGTCGCCTTGAGCGGCGCGCGCTCGCGAAAATCGAGGAAGGTCGTCTTGCCGTCCTTGAGGCGGATCGTCATGAAACCGCCGCCGCCGATGTTGCCGGCGGTCGGGTAAACGACGGCGAGTGCATAGCCGACGGCGACGGCGGCATCGACCGCGTTGCCGCCGCTCTTGAGCACCGCAACGCCGACGTCGGTCGCCAGATGCTGAGCAGTGACCACCATGCCGTGTTCGGCCTTGACAGGCTCTGGCGAGGCGGCAAAGGCCGTGGCGCTGAGAAGGGAGAAACCAAGGACGGTGAGCGAAGTGGAGATGCGGCGGACAAGCATGTTCATATCGGATCCCTCTCAATCTGATCGCTTCACGAGTTGAACCCGCCGAAAATCTCCTGTCCACCCAAAAATACAGCACCGGACCAATAGAATCGGTTTCCTCGCGCACTTGAAAAAAATCGGTCCTCCGCTACGTCAGCCGAGGTAGGCCGAATTCCGATTGAGGGTGGCCGGCCACGATCTGTCCATCGAATATATGAAGCGATCGTTTAGGCTGAGCCTAAAATTCAACTGTTATTTCAAGAAGTAACTGGGGCAAAATACTATCCCGGTCGTAACCTTGCAGTGGTGGATCGCTGCTAAAAGTTATGCGTGCGCCGGGATAGGGCGTCGATCTGTCTGCGGAGAGTTGCCATGTTTGAAAGACTGGATCAATGGATAAGCGGACGTAGCCATCCGAAGCACATGTTCGTGCAGAAGAAGGTGCAGGAGATTGAGTGCGTCCATTGCCACGCGCGCTTCCTGCGCTGGTCTTCGACCATCGCCGCCTACGGGCGCTGCGACCAGTGCGCGGCGGAATTCGATGACGCGGCGAAAACCGGTCACTGAATCAGGATCGCCCTGAAGTCGTTGACATTCGTGCCTGTCGGACCGGGCACGAAGAGGTCGCCGACGGCGTCGAACGCCGTCCAGGCGTCATTGTTTTTCAGCATCTCCGCGGGCACGAGCCCCATTTGGCGCAGGCGCGAAGCCGTCGTCGCGTCGGCAAATGCGCCGGCGTTGTCTTCGCTGCCGTCGATGCCGTCGGTATCGGCGGCGATCGCTTGAATGCCGGAAGTCCCGTCGATGTCGATGGCGAGGGACAGCAGGAATTCGCTGTTGCGTCCGCCCTTGCCTTTCCCCCTCAAGGTTACCGTCGTCTCCCCGCCTGACAACAGCACGACGGGCTTTGCAAAGGGTCTGTTGCGGAACAGGACTTCGCGGGCAAGGGCCGCGTGGACATGGGCCGCTTCGCGCGCCTCTCCCTCGATCGCATCGGAGAGAATGGCCGCCTCGATGCCGGCGGCACGCGCAACTGCCGCTGCCGCCTCCAGCGAGACGCCCGCCGAGGCGATGAGATGGACTTCGTTACGGGCAAAACGCGGATCGTCGGGGCGTGGAGCTTCGGACTGGGGTTGCTCGATATGAGCGATCACCGCTGCCGGCAGGTCGATCCGGTGAAGGCGGATGAGGTCTAGCGCGTCGCTGCGCGTGCCTCGGCCCGGAACGGTCGGCCCGGAGGCGACCAGTGCCGGATCGTCGCCGGGAATGTCGGACACCACCAGCGAGACGACGCGCGCGGGGTAGGCGGCTGCCGCCAGCCGGCCGCCCTTGATGGTCGACAGATGCTTGCGGATGGTGTTCATCGCCGAGATCGGGGCGCCGGAGGCGAGTAGCGACTTGTTTACGGCGATTTCGTCTTCGACCGAAAGGTCGCCGGCCGGCGAGGGCAGAAGCGCCGAACCACCACCCGAGATCAAGGCGATCACCAGGTCGTCGTCGGTCAATCCGTCGACGAGCTTGAGCAACCGGCGCGAGGCGACGAGGCCTGCGGCATCCGGCACCGGATGCGCGGCCTCGATGATCTCGATGCGCTCGCAAGGCGCGCCGAAGCCGTAGCGGGTCACCGCCACGCCTTCCAGCGGACCGTCCCAGCAGCTCTCCAATGCCGCCGCCATCTGTGCGGACCCCTTGCCCGCCCCGACCACGACCGTCCGGCCCTTCGGCTTGGCCGGCAAATGGGCGCGGATACCGTTCAGCGGATCGGCGGCACGGACAGCGGCATTGAACAGCGACGTGAGGAAAAGGCGGGGATCGGAAATGGTCATCGGTCTGCCTTCTTGCATGGTCCAGGGTCGGCTCAACGCTTCGCCGAAGCGCGGATCCGCATTGATACTGTTGTTCCATTCCGGATGGAAAACCGCTGCGCACTTTTCCTGGAATTGCTTTGTCACCCGCGAGATGACCCGAACTGAAGCGTCGGCGCAAGTCTTCGATGAGCGATTGTTTCCGCGTTGGAAAACTCCTATCTCTCGCAAGCAATATTCGAACTAGCTTTTTCAAGGGTAGAGACATGGTTGAGCTTAAGGCCAAGGCAAGACAGACAGGCGCGACAGCGGTGCTCGGCCGCACCGGTTTTCCGCACGTCGTTTCACTGACGGGCGGCGAGATTAGCGTGGTGACCGCGCCGTCGCAGGCGGGGTTCAACCCGCTCGATCTTCTTTACGCGTCTCTCTCGGCCTGCCTGGTGCTCAGCGCGCGCATGGCGGCAAGTCAGATGGGCGTTCTCGACAAGCTCATCGAGGTGACTGCTTCCGTCACCGGAGAGAAGGCGGCCGAAGGTCTTTCGCGGGTCGAAAAGTTCAATATCGCCTTCACCATCAAGGGCGATTTCGACGACGAAACCCGGAGCGCGATCGCGCACGCGGCCGAGGACGAAATCTGCACGGTCAGCAACACGATCCGCGGCAATCCGAGTTTCTCGACGACGATTTCGGGCTGAGGCCCGCCTTATGTCCTTTCTCTCTGCGCGGCGAAAATGCCGACGATCCAGTCGATGAAGACGCGCACGCGCGGCGAAAGCTGGCGATTGCGCGGATAGAGAAGCGACACCGGCGTCGGAGAGGGCGGGAAGGGGGCCAGCACTTCGACGAGCTCACCCATCGCTAGCGCATGCTCGGCGTGATAGCGGGGGACCTGTATCAGGCCGAGGCCGAGCTTGGCGGCTGCCACATAGCTTTCCGCCGCGTTGACCGTGATTGTCGCCGGAAGCGCGACATTTTTCAGCAATCCATCCACCGTGAATTCCAGGGGCAATAGCCCGCCCGTCGCCGTCGAGTGAAAGCCCACCATGCGGTGGACGCCTTCGAGCACGGCAGGATGCTCGGGCATGCCATGGCGTTCGAGGTAGGCGGGTGCTGCCAGCGTCACCTCCGCCAGCGTGGCGACGCGCCGTGCGATCATGTCGCTGTCCTGCGGCACGCCCACCCTCAGCACGCAATCGATGCCTTCTCGGACGAGATCGACCAGACGGTCGCCCTCGCTCATATGCACAGAGATGTCCGGATAGGCGGCGAGGAACGAGGGAAGGTTCGGCAGCACGAAATGCCGCGCCAGCGTGCCGTGCACGTCGACGCGCAACAGACCCTTGGGCTTGACCCCGGCAAAGGCGCCCTCCGCCTCCTCTATGTCGGCGAGGATGGCAAGGCAGCGCCGATAGTAGGCCTCGCCATCGAGCGTCGGGCTCACGTGCCGCGTCGTCCGCTGTAAAAGCCTTACGCCGAGGCGCCTTTCCAACTGTTTGATCGCATCCGTGACGGTCGAGCGCGGCAGCCCTATATCCGCCGCAGCCAAGGTGAAGCTGCGGCGCTCCACGACGCGGGCGAAGACCTGCATGGCACTGAAACGATCCATCTTGATTGTTCGCGTTATTCGGATTGTTATCGCGGATATTGGCTGATTATCCGGCAATTTGAAAGAGGCATAGTCTCCTCATCGAACAGCGCCGTGGCGCGAAACATCAAGGAGAACGACCATGTCCGACATCAACAGCAAAAAAGTTGCCATCGTCACCGGCGCTTCCCGCGGCATCGGCGCCGCCATTGCCGAGCGGCTCGCCGCCGACGGGTTTACGGTTGTCATCAACTACGCCGGCAACGCCGCTTCCGCCGAGGCGCTGGCGCGCTCCATCGAAGAGAAGGGCGGCAAGGCATTGACGGCACAGGCTGATGTCAGTGATGCCGATGCAGTGCGCCGCATGTTCGACGCGGCCGAGGCAGCCTTCGGCGGCGTCGATGTGCTGGTCAACAATGCCGGCATCATGGTTCTGTCGAAGCTTGCCGACGCCGACGACGCCCATTTCGAGCGGCAGATCGCCGTCAATCTGAAGGGAACGTTCAACACGCTGCGCGAAGCCGCAAAGCGGCTTAGGGACGGCGGCCGTATCGTCAACTTCTCGACCAGCGTCGTCGGGCTGAAGCTCGAGACCTATGGCGTCTACGCCGCCACCAAGGCAGCGGTCGAGACGATGACGGCGATCCTTGCCAAGGAGCTCCGGGGCCGCTCGATCACGGTCAACGCGGTAGCCCCCGGACCGACGGCGACTGATCTCTTCCTCAACGGCAAGAGCGACGAACTGATCGAACGGATGGCCAAGATGAACCCGCTGGAGCGCCTCGGCACGCCCGCCGACATCGCGGCGTCGGTTGCCTTCCTCGCCGGTCCTGATGGCTCCTGGATTAATGGCCAGGTTCTGCGCGCCAATGGCGGCATGGTCTGATCCGTTCGCGCGGTCCCCAAGAACCCATGGCATCAACTGTAAAGGCGTTTCCCAAGGGAACGCCAGGCTTGAAGGAACAGGATCATGAGCAAGCAAGTCATCGTCATCACGGGCGCATCGAGCGGCTTCGGCGCACTCACGGCTCGCGCGCTGGCCAAGGCCGGCCACACCGTCTATGCCGGCATGCGACACACCGAAGGGCGCAACGCGCCGCAGGTCGCAGTTGCTGACGCTTTCGCCGCCGAGCACGGCGTGGCCCTGAAAACCGTGGAACTCGACGTCGCGTCCGACGCATCTGTCGAAGCTGGCATTGCGAAAGTCATCGCGCAGGAAGGCGGTATCGACGTCCTGATCCACAATGCGGGCCATATGTCCTTTGGCCCGGCGGAGGCCTTCACGCCGGACCAATACGAGGAACTCTTCGACATCAACGTCTTGAGCACGCAACGCGTCAACAGGGCGGCACTCCCGCATATGCGGCGGCAAGGCAAGGGTCTTGTGGTCTGGGTCTCCTCCTCCAGCACCCGTGGCGGCACGCCGCCTTACCTTGCGCCCTATTTCGCTGCCAAGGCCGCCATGGATTCGCTCGCCGTCTCCTACGCGTCCGAACTCACCCGCTGGGGCATCGAAACGGCGATCATCGTGCCCGGCGCGTTCACCAAGGGCACCAACCACTTCGCCCATTCCGGCTCTCCCGCCGACACCGAGCGCGCGGCCGAATACAATGACGGCCCCTATGCCGGCGTTTCGGACAAGGCTTTGCAGGGGCTGGCCGCGCTCGAACCGGCGGATGCAGACGCAGCCTCGGTGGCCACCGCGATCGTCGAGATCGTCGACATGCCGTTCGGAAAGCGCCCCTTCCGCACCCATGTCGATCCGTCGCAGGATGGCGCCGAAGTGGTCAACGGCGTCGCGGACCGTGTTCGCGCCGAACTCTTCCGCCGCATCGGCCTCGACGATCTTCTGAGCCCTCGCGCCAATGGGTAGAAGCTGAAATTCAGCCCGAATTTGCGTCAAATCGCCGCTCTCTTGCAAGGAAAGCGGCGATTGTTGCGCTCAATTGACGTTTGCCATGCCTTCCAGGCTTCCGTACGGCGGTGATTGGGACTAAAGCGACGCCGGGAGGCAGAGGAATTGTTGGATGCAAGAAAACGACATCACTCAACTCGCCGCCTGGCTCATGAACGAGGGTCTCAAAGGGGCCGCCGAAGCTGATCTGCTCGCGGGTTTCTGCGAAGCCTGTCGAGATGGCGGGCTCGACATCGGCCGCTCCATGGCGCTGATGGATACGCTTCACCCCGTCTACGAAGGGCGGGCTTTCCGATGGGACAGCCAAGAGGACATCGAGGCGGTTTTCGAGTACGGCCCGTCCGGGCAGGGGATCGGGGCGGAAAACTGGCGGCGCTCGGCCTTTTACCATCTCCAGAGCACCAATGAGACCGAGGTGCGCCGCCGCATAGGCTTCGGCGATCCGCTTGATTTCTATTCGCTGGATCTCCTGAAGGAGGCGGGCCACACTGATTTCATCGCTTTCGCCAATCATTTCGGCAGCGCCGGCACGATCGGCGAAATGGACTGCTGCTTCGTGAATTTCGTGACCGCGGCGCCCGATGGCTTCGGCAACGGCGACGTCGCCGTTCTGCGTCGCCTGGTGCCGGCGCTGGCGCTCGCCATAAAATGCACGGCGCTTGGCCGCATCGCCCGCACGATCGCGGAGGTATATCTTGGCGAGGACGCCGCCCGCCAAGTGCTCGAGGGCAAGATCACCCGAGGCAAGGCGGAACGCATTTCCGCGGCGCTGTGGTTCTCAGATCTCGCCCACTATACGCGCATTTCGGATACGGCCGAGCCGGACGAGATCATCCCCATGCTCAACGACTACGCGGACGCCGTGATCTCCTCGATCCACGAGGCTGGTGGCAACGTGCTGAAGCTGATCGGCGACGGAACGCTTGCCATCTTCAAGGGCGGCAACTCAGCCGATGCCTGCGCGGCGGCGCTGCGCGCCGAGGCCACGCTGCGCAAGCGCCTGCGGGACTTGAACGCGCAGCGCGAGATCGAAGGGCGTCCTGTCACGGAAGTCTATCTCGGCCTCCACATCGGCGACGTTTTCTACGGCAATATCGGAAGCCAGGACCGGCTCGACTTCACGGTGATCGGCCCCGCGGTCAACGAGGTAAGCCGTATCGCCTCGCTGTGTCGCTCGGTCGATCGCAACATCCTGACGTCGTCGGATTTCGTCAACGCCGTGCCGAAGCCCGAGCGCGACGACCTTGTTTCGGTCGGCCGCTATGCGCTGCGCGGCGTCAACCGCGCGCAGGAGCTTTTTACGCTCATGGGAAAAAGGTGAGGCGCTAGTCTAGGTCTAACTTCACCGACGACCGGCGGCGAACATCGGCCCGCCCTTGTGCGAGGGAAAGCCGTAGCCGTTGATCAACACCAGGTCGATATCGCTCGGGCGAGCGGCTATTCCGCCGTCGAGGAGTTTCTGCCCCTCGTCGGTCATCGCCTTCAGAAGTCGGGCCACGATCTCGTCGGCGCCGAGCTTGCGCGGGCTGATGCCTTTCTCGGCGCGGGCGGCTTCGATCAGCGCCGTGACCTCGGGGTCGACAGTCCTCTTGCCCTCGGGATAGGCGTACCAGCCGCGACCGGTCTTCTGGCCGAAGCGGCCGGCCTCGCAGAGGCGATCGGGGATGACAACATAGCGTTCGCACGGATCACGCGTCGCTGCCTGGCGCTTGCGCCGTGCCCAGGCGATCTCCAGGCCTGCGAGGTCGAAGACCGCGAAGCAGCCCATCGGGAAGCCATAGGCCTCCAGCGCGGCATCGATCTCGTTCGGCAGGGCCCCATCTTCCAGCATGAATTCAGCCTCGCGGCGGTAGGCCGAAAAGATGCTGTTGCCGATGAAGCCTTCGATGACGCCACAGACGATCGGCAGCTTGCCGAGGCGTTTGGCGACGGCAACGGCGCTCGCCAGCACGTCGGGCGCCGTTTGCGCGCAGTTGACCACTTCGACCATGCGCATGATGTTGGCCGGCGAGAAGAAATGCAGGCCGACGACGCGCTCGGGATGCTCAGTGGCGGCAGCGATCGTATCGGGATTGAGATAGCTGGTATTGGTGGCAAGGATCGCGTCCTTGCGGACGATGGCGTCGAGGCGCTGGAAGAGCTCGGTCTTGACAGTCAGATCGTCGAACACCGCCTCGATGACGAGATCGGCGGCGGCAAGTTCCTGCGCATTCGCCGTCACGGTCAGCCGCTCCACTCGGTCGGCAAGACCGGCGGCGTCGAGGCGGCCGCTCTTCAAGTCTCTTTCCAACATGCCGACAATGCGCGCGCGGCCCTTGTCGGCGGCCTCCTCGGTCTGCTCGACGCCGATGACGCGGTAGCCGCCATTGAGGCTGGCGACGGCAATGCCCGAGCCCATCAGCCCGGTACCGACGATGCCGATGGTTTCGATTTTGCGCGGGGTGACCGCCTCCAGGCCGGCGACCTTGCCGGCGGCCCGCTCCGCGAAGAAGACGTGCCTCAGCGCGGCGGCCTCCTCGGAGTCGCGCAGGCGCAGGAAAGTGGCGCGTTCTTCCGCAAGTCCCTCGACAAGCGATACCGTCGCCGCCAGCTTGACGAGCCGGAGCGCTTCGGAGGGGGCTGCCTGTCCGCGGGCTTTGCCAAGAATCTTTGCCGAAGCGGCCTCGATCGTGGCGGCGTCGTCCGCCTTGACGGCAAGCTCGCCTGTGCGGCAGAGCGGCGTGCCCGCAAGCTCGCGGGCAAGTGTGGTAGCCGCAGCGACGACGTCGTCGGCTGCGCGGTCGGCAAGTCCGAGCGCAACGGCTTCCTTGCTCTTGACTGTCCGGCCGCTGCCGATGAGGTCGATGGCGGCCGGCGTTCCGATCAGTCGGGGCAGGCGCTGCGTGCCGCCGGCACCCGGCACGATCCCGAGCTTCACCTCAGGCAGGCCGAAAACGGCGGTTTGCCCGGCGACACGGCCGTGGCAGGCAAGCGCGATCTCGCAGCCGCCCCCGAGCGCTGCGCCATTGACGGCGGCGACGACCGGTTTTGAAAAGGCTTCGATGTGGTTGAGGACATCAGGCAGATGCGGCTCGACCGGCGGCTTGCCGAATTCGCGGA
Organism: Rhizobium sp. RAF56; assembly: GCF_052113965.1. Taxonomy (NCBI): domain Bacteria; kingdom Pseudomonadati; phylum Pseudomonadota; class Alphaproteobacteria; order Hyphomicrobiales; family Rhizobiaceae; genus Rhizobium; species Rhizobium sp. RAF56. The sequence goes on along the minus strand of NZ_JBFRDU010000002.1, from coordinate 245,790 downwards.
TGTCGGCGCCGCCGACAAACGTCTTTCCGGCGCCGGTGATGACGAGCCCGACGATGCCGCTATCGCCCTCGGCATGGTCAAGGGCAGACATGAGGCCGGCACGGACATGCGCCGAAGTTGCGTTGACGGGCGCGTTGTCGATCGTGACGATCAGGACGCCGTCGCTCAGCGTTGCTGAGACGCTTTCGGAGAAGTTCGTGGCCGGCATGCTCTTACTCCCTCACGCAGGAACGACGGCGGTCGCCTGGATCTCGATCTTGGCGCGGTCTTCGACGAGCGCTACGACCTGAACGGCTGCCATGGCGGGGAAGTGGCGGCCGATCGTCTCCCGGTATGCCTGGCCCAGGCCCTTGAGGTTGCCCATGTATTCGGCCTTGTCGGTGAAATACCAGGTCATCGTCGTGATGTGATGCGGCTCGGCGCCGCCGGCGGCCAGAACGTCGACGATGTTCTTCAGCGTCTGGCGCACCTGCCCGACGAAATCGTCCGTTTCGAACTCGCATTGCGCGTTCCAGCCGATTTGACCGCCGACGTAGATCGTGCGGCCGGTTGCCGCGACGCCATTGGCGTATCCGATCGGCTTGGCCCAGCCTTCAGGTTGCAGGATCTCATGCATCGGTGGGGGTCTCCAAATGGTGGGTCAGCGCGGCGCGGATATCGTCCGGCCAGGCAAGCGATTTATGCGTTTCAAGCGAGGTCGCGACGAGGCGTTGGCGTGCGGTCCAAAGGACGTTGCCGCCGGCCGATACCTCGTGCTCCAGATCGAGGGATGAGCGGCCGATGCCGCGCACCCTTGCTGTGAATTCGAGCTGGTCGCCGTGGAAACCAGGATGCACGAAGGTCACGTCGAGGCGCAGCGTTGGCGTTCCAATCCGGCGCTCGCCGATCAAGTCCGCCCGGCCGGCGCCGAGCGTTTCAAAGAATTCTTCCATCACACCGTCGAGAATTCTCAGGTAGGACGGGAAGTATGCGATCCCGGAGGGATCGCAATCTCCGAAGCGCAAGGGCCTGGTGGTTTGGAATGCCAAGGCAGACCTCAGTTCGAAAAGGCGGCAATGCCGGTGATGGCGCGGCCGAGGATCAGCGCGTGGACGTCGTGCGTGCCCTCATAGGTGTTGACGACTTCCAGGTTGACCAGGTGGCGGGCAATGCCGAATTCGTCGGAAATGCCGTTGCCGCCGAGCATGTCGCGGGCGTTGCGGGCAATCTCCAGCGACTTGCCGCAGGAATTGCGCTTGACGATCGAGGTGAGCTCCACCGGCGGATGACCCTCTTCCTTCATGCGGCCGAGCCGGATGCAGGCCTGCAGGCCGAGCGTGATCTCGGTCGTCATGTCGGCGAGCTTCTTCTGGATCAGCTGGTTGGCTGCGAGCGGCCGGCCGAACTGCTTGCGGTCGAGCACGTACTGGCGTGCCTTGGCGTAGCAGTCCTCGGCGGCGCCGAGCGCACCCCAGGCGATGCCGAAGCGGGCGGAGTTCAGGCAGGTGAAGGGACCCTTGAGGCCGGTGACGTTAGGCATCAGGTTTTCTTCGGGCACGAAGACGTTGTCCATGACGACTTCGCCGGTGATCGAAGCGCGCAGGCCGACCTTGCCGTGGATGGCCGGAGCGGAAAGTCCCTTCCAGCCCTTTTCCAGGATGAAGCCGCGGATGAGGCCGTCTTCGGTCTTTGCCCAGACGACGAAGACGTCGGCGATCGGCGAATTGGAAATCCAGGTCTTGGCGCCGGTGAGGCTATAGCCGCCGTCGACCTTCTTGGCGCGAGTGACCATCGAGCCGGGATCCGAGCCATGGTTCGGCTCGGTGAGGCCGAAGCAGCCGATCCATTCGCCTGTGGCAAGCTTCGGCAGGTACTTCTGCTTCTGAGCCTCCGTGCCGAAGGCATCGATCGGCACCATGACCAGCGAGGACTGCACGCTCATCATCGAGCGGTAACCGCTGTCGACGCGTTCGACTTCGCGGGCGATCAGGCCGTAGGCGACGTAGCCGAGGCCGGCGCCGCCGTATTCGGGGGAAATCGTCGGGCCGAGCAGGCCGAGTTCGCCCATTTCGCGGAAGATCGTCGGGTCGGTCTTCTCGTTGCGGAAAGCATCGAGCACGCGGGGCGCCAGCTTGTCCTGGGCGTAGGCGTGCGCGGTATCGAGCACCATGCGCTCGTCGTCGGTCAGTTGCTCCACGAGCCGGAAGGGATCGGCCCAGTCGAAAATCTCGCGTGTATGCTGCATGGTCTTTCTCCCGTTATCTGCTTTTCAGAAGTTCGCGCGCGACGATGAGTTTCTGGACCTCAGTCGCCCCTTCGTAAATACGAAGCGCGCGAATTTCGCGATAAAGTTTCTCTGTGATCTCGCCGCTTCTGACGCCACGGCCGCCGAACAGCTGCACGGCACGGTCGATAACGCTTTGGGCGGTTTCCGTCGCCGTCATCTTGGCCATGGCGGCTTCGCCGGTCGTCGGCAGCTTCTGCACGTCGCGGCGCCAGGCGGCGCGATAGGTCAGAAGTGCTGCCGCGTCGATCCCGGTCGCCATGTCGCCGAGGGCCGCCTGCGTCAGTTGCAGGTCGGCAAGCTTGGCGCCGAACATTGGACGGGCGGTGGCGTGCGCGACCGATTCATCGAGCGCCCGGCGGGCAAAGCCGAGCGCGGCCGCCGCCACCGAGGCGCGGAAGATGTCGAGCGTGCGCATGGCGATCTTGAAGCCTTCGCCGGGTGCGCCGAGCCTGCGCGACGCCGGAATGCGGCAGTTCTCGAAACGGATGGTGGCGAGCGGATGCGGCGCGATCACATCGATGCGCTCGGCGATCGAAAAGCCCGGATCGTCGGCAAAGACGATGAAAGCCGAGATGCCGCGCGTACCCGGCGCTTCGCCGGTACGGGCAAAGACGGTGTAGACATCGGCGATGCCGCCGTTGGAAATCCAGGTCTTTTCGCCGTCGAGCACGTAGTGGTCGCCATCGGCGCGGGCAGCGCACGCCATGGCCGCGACGTCGGAGCCGGCTTCCTTCTCGGAAAGCGCAAAGGCCGACAGCCATTCGCCGGAGCGGACCTTCGGCATGACGGCGGCGCGCAATGCGGGATCGCCGGCAAGGCCGATCGCGCCGGTGCCAAGGCCCTGCATCGCAAAGGCAAAGTCAGAAAGCCCGTCATGCCAGGCAAGCGTCTCGCGGGCGAGGCAGACGAGGCGGCTGTCGATCAAGGGCTCGGCCTCGGAGCGTCCGGTCGCCGCCTCGAGAATGCCGGCGTCACCGAGCGCGCGCACCAGCTTGCGGCAGGCGCCGTCGACATCGTGATGGTCGATGTCGGCCATCGGCGCCGACTTGGCGAAGGCATCGAGCTTGGCTGCGAAATCGCGATGGCGCTCCTCGAAGAAGGGCCAGTCGAGATGTTCGCGGGACGGACCCGCAAGCGTGGTCGCGGCGGTCATGTCTCAGTTCCCTTCGAAGACGGGCTTGCGCTTGGCGGCGAAGGCCTCGAAGGCGCGTCGGAAGTCCTGGGTTGCCATGCAGATCGCCTGGGCCTGCGCCTCCGATTCGATCATCTCGTCGATCCCCATCGCCCATTCCTGGTTCAGCATGGTCTTGGTCACGCCGTGCGCGAACCACGGGCCGTCGGCGAGCGAGCGGGCCAGCTTGTGCGCCTCGGCTTCGACTTCGGTCCCGGCATGCAGGCCGTTGAAAAAGCCCCAGGCCTGGCCCTCTGCGGCACTCATCGAGCGGCCAGTATACAGCAGTTCGGCGGCACGGCCCTGGCCGATGATGCGCGGAAGAATGCCGCAGGCGCCCATGTCCGCACCGGCAAGGCCGACGCGGGTGAAGAGAAAGGCGGTCTTGGCTTCAGGGGTCGCCAGGCGCAGATCGGAGGCCATGGCGAGGATCGCGCCGGCGCCGGCGCAGATGCCGTCGATTGCGGTTACGATCGGCTGCGGGCACTTGCGCATCGCCTTGACGAGGTCGCCGGTCATGCGGGTGAAAGCCAGAAGCTCCGGCATCGCCATGCGGGTCAACGGCTCGATGATCTCGAAGACGTCGCCGCCGGAGGAGAAGTTGCCACCGGCGCCGGTCAGCACGATGGCGCGGATGTCGGAGGCGTAAGCGAGGTCGCGGAAGAGGTCGCGTAGTTCCGCGTAGCTTTCGAAGGTCAGCGGGTTCTTGCGTTCCGGGCGGTTCAGCCGGATCGTCGCCACGGGGCCGTCCTCGCTGACTTCCCAGAGGAAGTGCTCGGCCTGATAATCCTTGAAGGGCTTGAGATGGCCCCGCATCGTCATATCGTGATCGCTCATCCTGCAAGAACCTCCCCACCGGCAACCGCGATTGCCTGTCCATTGATCGATGCCGCACCAGGCGATGCAAGCCATAGGACGGTATCTGCAACCTCCTGCGGTTTGACAAGACGTCCCTGCGGATTGGATTTCGTGAATTCCGTAAGCGCCGCTTCGCGGCTGCGCCCGGTCTTGGCGACGATCGTCTCGATCGAACGCTCGATGATCGGCGTGTCGGTGAAGCCGGGGCAGACGGCGTTGACCGTGATCCCGGTCTTTGCAAGCTCCAGCGCCAGCGCGCGGGTGAGCCCGACGACGCCGTGTTTGGCGGCGACATAGGCCGAGACGTAGCCATAGCCGGTCAGCCCGGCCGTCGAGGCGATGTTGATGATGCGGGCACCAGTGCCGCGGGCCCTGAGGTCAGGCAGGACTGCCTGGGTCACCTGGAAGACGCCGGTGAGATCCACCGACAGCACATGGTTCCACATCTCGAGGCTGGTCTTTTCGAAAGATGCGGTCGGCGCCTCGCCGGCGTTGTTGACGAGAATATCGACCGGTCCGAATGTATCGCGCGCGGCCTTGAGACCGTTCGCGATCGCCGCGGCATCGGTGACGTCGAAGCCGTCAGCAACGAAGGCTGCGGTCCCGATCTCGGCGGCCAGCGTTTCCAGCGGCTCGCGCCTGCGCCCGGCAAGCGTAACGCGCGCGCCTTCGGCGGCAAGCGCGCGGGCGACCGCCGCGCCGATGCCGCTGCCGGCACCGGTGACGAGGACATGACGTCCGGCAAGTTTACCCAAGTTCGTCATCGCGGACACTCACTTTGCCGGGGCGGCTGCGGCCGCACGGGCGAGGTTGGCCTCGTACTGGTACTTGCTCGACTGATACTGCTTCGGCCAGGCGATCGAGCCGAGGCCGATCTTGGCCGCTTCGTGCAGCGCCCAGGCGGGGTCAGCGAGATGCGGACGGGCAACGGCGCACAGATCGGCACGTCCGGCCGAGATGATCGAGTTGGCATGGTCTGCTTCCGAGATCGCGCCGACCGCAATCGTCGAGATACCGACTTCGTTGCGGATCTTGTCCGAGAAGGGCGTCTGAAACAGTCGGCCGTAAACCGGCTTTTCTTCCTTCCATACCTGACCCGACGAGCAGTCGATCACGTCGGCGCCGGCGTCCTTGAACATCCTGGCGAAGATCGCGGCATCCTCGGGCGTGTTGCCGCCCTCGGTCCAGTCATGGCAGGACAGGCGCACCGACATCGGCTTGTCGGCCGGCCAGACCGCGCGGACCGCCTTGAACACTTCCAGCGGGAAACGAGCACGGTTTTCGTGGCTGCCGCCGTATTCGTCCTCGCGGCGGTTGGTGAGCGGCGAGAGGAAGCTCGACAGCAGATATCCGTGAGCGCAGTGGAGCTCCAGCCAGTCCGCGCCGGTCGTCACCGCCAGTTCGGCGGAACGCACGTGATCGGCCTTGACGCGGTCCATATCTGCCCGGTCCATCGCCTTCGGCACCTGGCTGTGCTTGAGGTAGGGAAGAGCGGATGCCGACATCAGCGGCCAGTTGCCGTCGTTGAGCGGCTGGTCGATGCCTTCCCAGGCAAGGCGCGTCGAGCCCTTGCGGCCGGCATGGCCGATCTGGATGCCGACCTTGGCCGGCGTGCCGTTGTGAACGAACTCGACGAGCCGCTTCCACTGCGCTGCCTGTTCCTCGTTCCAGAGGCCAAGGCAGCCGGGGGTGATGCGGGCATCGGGCGATACGCAGGTCATTTCGGCGAAGACGAGACCGGCACCGCCCATGGCGCGGGCGCCGAGATGGATCAGGTGGAAGTCATTGATCATGCCGTCGTCCTTGGCCGAATACATGGCCATCGGCGACACGACGACGCGGTTGGCAAGCGTGGTGCCGCGAACCGTAAAGGGCGTGAACATGGGCGGCAGGCAGCGATCCTCGCCGACCGGAAGGCCGGATTTCTCTGCAAACCAGCGCTCGAAGCCTTCGAGCCAGGTCTTGTCGCGCAGGCGCAGGTTTTCGTGGCTGATGCGCTGCGAGCGCGTCAGCATCGAATACATGAACTGCTCCGGCTCGAGCTGGTCGGCATAGCGGCGGCCGACGACTTCGAACCATTCCATGGCGTTGCGCGCCGCGTTCTGGATGCGGGCGACATCGACGCGGCGGATTTCCTCGTAAGTCTTCAAGACTTCGGAAATGTCGGCGTTGTCGTGGTCGTGGATATTGAACTGATTGGCAAGCTCGATCGCGTCGTCGATGGCAAGCTTGGTGCCCGAACCGATGGCGAAATGCGCGGTGTGGGCGGCATCGCCCATCAGCACGACCTGTGAATTGCCGTTGAAATGGCTCCACTTGCCGCAGATCAGGCGGCTGAAATTGAGCCAGGCCGAACCGCGCACGTGGCGGGCATTGGTCATCAGCGAAGCGCCTTCGAGCACTTCGGAGAACACGTTTTCACAGAAGGCGATCGAGTCGTCCTGGCTCATCTTGTCGAGGCCATGGGCGAGGTAGGCTTCTTCCGTGGTTTCGACGATGAAGGTGGAAGTCTGGTCGTCGAACTTATAGATGTGCGACTGGAACCAGCCATGCTCGGTCTTGCGGAAATCGAAGGTGAAGGCGTCGAAGAGCTTGTTGGTGCCGAGCCAGATGAAGCGGTTCGGGCGGATGACCATGTCCGGCTCGAAAATATCGGCGTAGCGGTTGCGGATCCGCGAATTGACGCCGTCCGACGCGATGATCAGATCGGCATCCGGGTAGTCGAGATCGGAATCGACGTCGGTTTCGAAGATCAACTCGACGCCGAGGGCTTCGCAGCGCTTCTGCAGGATGTTCAAGAGCTTCTTGCGCCCGATGCCGACGAAGCCGTGGCCGGACGTGCGCTGGCGGGTATCCTTGAAGAGGACTTCGATGTCGTCCCAATGGTTGAACGCGTCCTCGATCTCGGCCGCGCTTTCAGGGTCCCATTGGCGCATCGACACCATCGTCGCATCGGAGAACACAACGCCCCAGCCGAAGGTGTCGTAAGGCCGGTTGCGTTCGACGACCCTGATCGAGTGCTCCGGATGCAGCTTCTTCATCAGAAGCGCGAAGTAGAGCCCAGCCGGTCCGCCACCGATACAGACGATGCGCATCGCAATCCCTCCCGTGGTGCCGCGTCGATCAGCGGCTCATCAAGTTATTTTAAGTTTAAAATATAATGGCTGTTGCCGAGGCGTCAAGCGCTAAATCACCACAAGATATTATAAGCTTAAAATTTCTCTTGATGGAAGCCGCATTTCAGTGCAATGCTCAGGTATCAGGGCAGGGAGGCCCGGTGACGGCGGACATATGCGCCCTCACGAAAAACATCGCTACGACGGGAGAGAAGCATGCTTGGACCGAGCGGTCATGTGGATACCTTTACCCGGGACAACCTGCCGCCCTTCGAAGAGTGGCCCGAGATCAATCTCGAAGGCTTCGACTATCCCGAATGGCTGAATGCCGCCGTGGAACTCACCGACCGCATGGTCGAGCGCGGTTTCGGCGATCGCATCGCGCTCATCGGCAACGGCCGCCGCCGCACCTATAAGGAACTCGCCGACTGGACGAGCCGCATCGCCCATGCGCTGGTCGAGGACTACGGTCTGAAGCCGGGCAACCGCGTGCTGCTCCGCTCGGCCAATACGCCGGCGATGATCGCCTGTTGGCTGGCTGTGACCAAGGCCGGCGGCGTCGCCGTCAATACCATGCCGATGCTGCGCGCGGGCGAACTCGCCAAGGTCGTCGACAAGGCTGAGATCGCACTTGCGCTTTCAGACACGCGGCTGATGGACGAAATGGTCGCCGTCGCCAAGGAAAGCCGTTTCCTCAAGCAGGTCGTCGGTTTCGACGGCACCGCCAATCACGACGCCGAGCTCGATCGCATCGCGCTCAACAAGCCCGTGCATTTCGATGCGGTGAAGACAGGCCGCGACGATGTCGCTCTTCTAGGCTTCACGTCCGGTTCGACCGGCGTTCCGAAGGCGACGATGCATTTCCATCGCGATATCCTCCTCATTGCCGATGCCTTTGCCAAGGAAGTGCTGGCCGTGACGCCCGACGACGTTTTTGTCGGCTCGCCGCCGATCGCGTTCACCTTTGGCCTTGGCGGGCTGGTCGTCTTCCCGCTTCGTTTCGGCGCGTCTTCAGCGCTTCTGGAAACCGCGTCGCCGCAGAACATGGTCAAGATCATCCAGGACCACAAGGCGACCATCAGCTTTACCGCGCCCACCGCGTACCGCGCCATGATGGCGGCGATGGAGGAGGGGGCCGACCTTTCGTCCTTGCGCATTGCCGTCTCGGCGGGCGAAACGCTGCCTGCTCCGGTCTACGAGGAATGGACCAGGAAGACCGGCAAGCCGATCATCGACGGCATCGGCTCGACGGAAATGCTGCATATCTTCATTTCCAACCGGCTCGAAGACGCCAAGCCCGGCTGCACCGGCAAGCCGCTCACCGGCTATGAGGCGCGCATCGTCGACGAAGAGATGAACGAGGTTCCGCGCGGCACGGTCGGGCGGCTCGTGGTCCGTGGTCCCATCGGCTGCCGCTATCTCACCGACAAGCGTCAGGGCGAGTATGTCCGCGACGGCTGGAACGTGACCGGCGACTCTTTCTACCAGGATAAGGACGGATATTTTCATTTCGCCGCCCGCAGCGACGACATGATCGTGTCGGCCGGCTACAACATTGCCGGCCCCGAGGTGGAAGCCGCGCTGCTCAAGCACCCGGACGTCGCCGAATGCGCCGTCATCGGCGCGCCGGACAGCGATCGCGGCACGATCGTCCAGGCGCACGTCGTGCTTGCGCCGGGCTCGGTTGCCTCCGACGCCATGGTCAAATTGCTTCAGGAGCACGTCAAGGCCACGATCGCGCCCTACAAATATCCGCGCTCCGTCGTCTTCACCGAGGCGCTCCCGAAGACCGAATCCGGAAAGATCCAGCGTTTCCGTCTGAAGCAGTGAAGTAGATACAAAGATACCAGAAGGCCCGGTCGAAGGCCGGGCCTCAGACTGCTGACAAACTCTGACGGCTTACCAGGACTGCGCCGCTATCCGCCGTCACCCCGGACCTGATCTGATCTGATCCGGGGTCCAGCGCGCGCAAGTCATTGCGCGCGAAAGACTCTTTCGCCCCGCCGACGCGGCGCGGCTGGATCCCGGCTCAAGGCCGGGAAGACGGAGAGAACGGACGCGTCACAAGGCACTCCGTCGTCTTCGTGCTTGTCTCGGACAGGCCCGACGATGAAGGAGAAGACCCTAGGGCTTTCGCCCTATTTCGACGGGTCCTTCGGGCTCCAGAGGATGGTCTTGGAGTTTTTCTCGTAGGCCATGCCGTCCGGATAGCTGATCGCTTCCAGCTGCAGGCCCCAGGGTGACTGGAAGTAGAGGACCGTCTGGCCGGCGGCGGGACCTTCCTTGATCGGTAGCGGCCCCATGCGCGTTGGTACACCCTTGGCGTCGAGATATTTCTTCGCGGCAGCGACGTCATCGACATAGAGCGCGATGTGGAAGGCGCCGATGTCGCTGTTGCGCGGCTTCAATGCCTTCTGGTCCGGTGCCGTGTATTTGAAGAGTTCGATGTTCGAGCCGTAGCCGCAGCGGACCTGTGCGATCTGTTCGATCACCGCCTTGGAATCGACGCCGAGGAGGTCGGTCATGAATGTGCCTTTATCGTCGGAGAAGGGGCCGAAGCTCATGGCTTCCTCGCAGCCGACGACATTCACGAAGAAATCGAGCGCCTGCTTCATGTCCGGCACGGTGATGCCGGTATGGTCGTGGCCCTTGAGGCCGGGAATGGAATCGGCCGAGGCGGTGCCGGCGCAGCCGAGGGCTGCGAACGCCGCTGCGATGACAGTCCGTTTCATGCGATGGCTCATATTGATGTTCCCCTTGATTTGGCGGGCAACTTAGACTTCTTCGACACGCGCCGCCGGCCCGCTGGGTCGGCGCTTGTTTCTTCAATGGGCGCCGGACCTCGTTCAGGCGGCGTCTTCACTCTCCATGCGACGCCCCAGCCACTCCGGATCGACCTCCGGCAGCGGAATGGCGTCGAGCAGCATGCGGGTGTAGGCGGAGGCGGGTGCGGCAAAAACCCGGTCGCACGGTCCTTCATCCACCACCTGGCCGTGGCGCATGACATAAACGCGGTTGCAGATGGCGCGGATGACGGAAAGGTCGTGGCTGATGAAGGCCATGGACAGGCCGAGATCGGCCGACAATTCCTTGAGAAGATTGAGAACCTGCGCCTGCGTGGAAACGTCTAGGCCGGAGACGATTTCGTCGGCGAGCACGAAATCCGGTTCAAGCAGCGCCGCCCGGGCGATGCCGACGCGCTGACGCTGGCCGCCGGAAAGCTCATGCGGATTGCGATCGAGGCAGGCGGCCGGAAGCGTCACGCGCTCGAGGATGGCCGAGACCCTGCGTTCGGCGGTCTTGGCGTCGGCGGCAAGCCCATGCAGGCGCAGCGGTTCGACGAGAATGCGCCGGATCGTATGACGAGGGTTGAGCGAGGCCATCGGGTCCTGGAAGATCATCTGCATGCGCCGGCGAAGCGGTCGCATCCTCGGCTCGGACAGATGGGTGATGTCGGTCCCGTCGAAACGGATGGTCCCCGCTGAAGAATTGACCAGCCGCAGGAGAGCCCGGCCGAGGGTCGTCTTGCCGGAGCCGGATTCGCCGACGATGCCGACGGTTTCGCCGCGCCGAATGGAAATGTCGACGCCGTGCAGCACCTTGTGTCCGCCGCCGGGCTTGCCCATGAGCCCGCGGGTGGTTCCGTAGGTGACCTCGATACCGGTGGCCGTCAGTAGCTCGTCGGACATGGTCAGCGTCCTTCCTCGGCGGCGCCGATCTCGCGTCGCAACTGCTCGAATACCGCAGGCGGGACCGGCGTCAGGCCTGCATCGGGCCGATCGTAACGCGGGCCGGCGGCGATCAGCGCCTGGGTGTAGACATGGCGTGGATGGGCAAGAACATCCGCCGTGCGGCCTTCCTCGATCACCTTGCCGCCGTAGAGAAGCGTCACCGTATCGCAAATCTGCGCGACGACGCCAAGATCATGGGTGACGAAGATGACGCCGGTGCCGTGTGCTTCCTGCATGCCGCGGATCAGCCTCAGGATTTGCTTCTGCACGGTGACGTCCAGCGCCGTCGTCGGCTCGTCTGCCACCACCAACTTCGGCTCCAGCGCAAAGGCGGCGGCGATCAGGATGCGCTGGCGCATGCCGCCGGAAAGCTCGTGCGGATAGCTCTTCATCACACGCTCGGGCTCGCGGATGCGCACCTCTTCCAGGAGCGTGAGTGCCCGCTCGTGAGCCTGTCGGGCCGACAGGCCGCGCTTCAATCTGAGGCCGTCCGTCAGCTGCGCTTCGATGCGCCGGCCGGGATTGAGCGCCGTCTGCGGGTCTTGCGGGATCAGCGATATCTCGCTGCCCATGATGTCTCGGAGTTCCCTGTGTGGCAGCGTCAGGAGATCGCGACCCTCGAAGAGAAGTGAGCCTGAGGTGACGCGCACGGTGCGCGGCAGGATGCCGAGAAGCGCCTTGGCGATGGTCGACTTTCCGGCGCCGCTTTCGCCGACAAGACCACGGACTTCGCCGCGCGCCACCGCGAGCGACACGTCGCGCAGGATGCGCGCGCCGCCGTCGCGGTCGGAAACGGCGCTGAGGCCGGTTATGGAAAGTAGGGGCTGCGTCATCTGCGCATCACCGGATCGAGTGCCCGGCGCAGGCCGTCGCCGAGCTGGTTGAAGGCAAGGACGGTGGCGAAGAGCGCGATCAGCGGCGCGAGAAGCACCCACCAGCCTTCATAGATGATCTGCCGCCCTTGGGCGATCATGCCGCCCCAGGTCGGCGTGTCGGAGGAGACCGAGAGGCCGACGAAGGAAAGGATCGCTTCCACGATGACGGCAATGCCCATCTCCAGGCTGACGAGGGCGATCAGCACCGGCGCCACGTTCGGCAGGATCTCGGAAAAGAGAATGGTGAGACGCGAAAAGCCGATGGTGCGCGCCGCCGTCACATAGTCCATCTGCGCCTGTGCCTGGGTCTCGGCGCGCACGACGCGACAGAAGCGCGTCCAGTCGATGATAACGATGGCGGCGATCACCGAATGCACGCCGGAGCCGAAGACCGCGACGAGCAGGATAGATAGCAGCACCGGCGGAAACGCCATCCAGATATCGACAAGGCGGGAAATCAGCTTGTCGGCCCAGCCGCCGTACCAGCCGGCAAGCAATCCGAGGAGCGTTCCGATCAGGGCGGCAAGGCCCGCTGCCACGAAAGCGACGATAAGCGCGATGCGTGAGCCGAAGATCAGGCGCGAGAGGACATCGCGCCCGAGATCATCGGTGCCGAAGAAGAAGCCGGGATCGCCGCCCTCCATCCAGGACGGCGGAAGCGTCCCCGCCATCAGATCCTGCTCCAGCGGGTCCTTCGGCGCGATAAATGGGGCAAACACGGCAAGCACGATCAAAAGCAGAATAAAGCCACCGCCGAAGATCACCTTCGGCTCGCAAAGCAGCGAGCGCAGGCGCCGGGCATTTCTGGAGGGGGGCTTGGGCGCGGTGCCCGTGACGGCAAGCTCAGCCATGTGCGAGCCTCGGATTGAGCGCGGCCACCAGAAGATCGACCAGCAGATTGACGAGAATAAAGAGCGCGCCGAACACCAGCACGAGGCCCTGGATCAGCGGCAGGTCGCGATTGATGACGGCGTCGATCGCCATGTTGCCGATACCGGGATAGGCAAAGATTCGCTCGACGATGACAGTGCCGCCGATCAGGAAGGTGAACTGGACGCCCGTCAGCGCGATCGTCGGTCCGACCGCGTTGCGCAGCGCCTCTTGCAGCACGAGGCGCAGTTCGGACATGCCCTTCAGCCGTGCAAGCAGGATGTAGTCCTGCACCATCGCCTCCGACAGCGCCGCCTTCAGCACGCGGGCGATGATGGCGGCGAGGGGCAGGCCGAGCGCCAGCACCGGCATCACCATGTGGGAGGCCACGTCGGCAAAGATTGCAAAGCGCAAGGTGAGCAGACTTTCGAGGAGATAGAAGGAGGTCGAAAATTGGGGATCGACGCTCGGGTCGATGCGGCCGGAAAGAGGAAACAGCGGATAAAGGACGCCGAGCACGAGGATCAGCGCCAGTGCCCAGACGAAGTCCGGTACGGCGAGAAACAATCCGTTGAGGCCGTCGATGACCGGCTCGAATACGGTGCGGCGTGCCAGCGTGCCGATGATCGCGACAGTGCCGCCGAGGATGATGGCAAGCGCAAGCGCGGCAAGCGCCAGCTCCAGCGTCGCCGGCAGCTTTTCGCCGAGCAGCGCCAGCACGTTGCGCTTCAGCGAAATCGAGGTGCCGAAATCGCCGGCAAGAACGGATTTGAGCCAGAGCCCGAACTGGACCGTCACGCTGGCGTCGAGGCCGTAATGGGCGCGAAGGGCCGCGATGTCGGCGGGGCTGGCGCCCGGCGAAATCATCATCGCGATCGGATCGCCCGGCACGACGCGCAACAGTACGAAGACGATGACCGCCACTCCGAAAAGCGTGGCTGCGGCCATCAGCAGGCGATTGATTATGGAAACGGCTAACATGGACTACGAATTCCCAACCGCGAACGAGGCGGCACGCGTATCGGCGGGCGAAGGGGCGGCGATACCCCCGTGAAGGCAGGGTCGGCGCGAAGCGACGGGGTGGGTAACCGCTCCGTTCATTTCTGCCGCGGGTCACCCCCACCCGCGGCTATGTCGCGACCTCCCCAGAAAGGGGGAGGGGAAGCCGATCCTAGCCCTTGGAGACCAGCGTCGGCTGCAGTGCGCCGGAAACGTTCGGCGTTACCTTGAGCTTCGACTTATAGACCACCGGCTGGGCATACTGCAGCAGCGGGATCACGTAACCCTGCTCGGCGATATACTTGCTGGCGGCCTTCCAGCCGGCGATGCGCTTGGCTTCGTCCTTCTCTCCCCAGAGCGGCCCGAGCATGTCGTCGACATCCTTCGTCTTCCAGGCCGAGTGCGGCGACGGGCCGAACATGGCAAAGCCGGTCGACGTCGTCGGGTCGCCGATGGCATTGCCCCAGTTGTAGAACGCAGCCGGGCCGAGCTGGTGGGCGGCGCGCAGCTCGTAGTGCTTGGCGATCTCGTAGACCTCGATCTCCGCCTCGATGCCGACCTTGCGCCACATGCCGACGATCGCCTGGATCATCTCGTAGTCCTTCGGCTTGAAGCCGCGGGTCGTCTTGATGGTGAATTTCACCGGCTTTTCCGGTGAATAGCCGCTGGCGGCGAGCAGCTTCTTGGCCTGTGCCGGGTCGTAGGGGATCTTGATCGACGGATCGAATGCGTCGTATTCCGGTGCCTCCAGCGTCGAGAGCGGCTTGCCATAGCCGCGCAGCAGGCGCTTGATGATCGCTTCCTTGTCGATCGACATGTTGGCGGCGAGGCGGACGTTCTTGTCAAGCATCGGATCGACGTTGGAAATGAAGATCATGCCGATATCGGAGATCGGCGTCGCTTCTCCGGCAAGTCCCGACTTCTTCTTCAGACGGTCGAAGTCCTCGTAGGGGATTTCGAGCGTGACGTCGGAGGAGCCGGATTCGATTTCGGCAACGCGGCTCGTCTGATCCGGCACGAACTTGAAGACGACGGTGTCGAAGGCCGGCTTGCCGCCGAAGTAGTTTGGATTGGCCTTGAGGCGCAGGAAGGAGTTGCCTTCATAGGCATCGACCATGTACGGCCCGGTGCCGACCGGCTTCTTCTCGAAGCCCTCCGCGCCGACCTTGGTATAGTAGTCCTTCGGCAGCACGTAGCCGGTCAGAAACGCCATCCACTTGAAATAGGTCGGCTCGAAACGGACGACGTCGCCGGTGATGCGGTTGCCTTCGATCTTGTAGTTGTTGGCGGTCGACCAAATGAAGGAAATCGGATTGCCGCCCTTCTGATCGGCGGCGCGTTCCAGCGACCAGACCACGTCTTGCGGCGTGAACTTGGAGCCGTCGTGCCAGGTCACGCCCTCGCGGACGTCCATCCATACCTTGGTCTTGTCGTCGTTCCAGCCCCAGGCGGTCAAAAGGCCGGGTTGGAATTTCAGGTCCGGCCCCTGGCCGATGAACTGGTCGAATATAGAGCGATAGATCGCCTGGATGCTCGGGTTGACCGCCGACGGACCGGTTGTCGGGTCGAACGCCGGCAGGTTGACGTTGTAGGCGATGGTGAGCGTGTTGCTGTCGGCGGCCTCAACGATCGTCCGGCCGGCGAGAATCCCAGTTATGAAAGTAGCCGCGCCGAGGCTCAGGGCCTCGCGCCTTGTCAGGTTGGTCATGTTCACTCCGTTCCCCAGTTCGAAGGCTTGAAGGTATCGCCCGCAGAGCCGCCGATGATTTATTATCGGAATGCTTTAATGCTAAAATACGTGTTCGGAACCGGCAAGGGATTTCTATGGGTTTGCAAATATTTCCGTGGAGATGAAGCGGCCGATGCGGATCCGACCGCCGCCTTCGCTATATATATGCTGACGCATATAAAATTGGAAAACCGTGAGCCGCGACGGCTTGCGAGAATCAGCTACTTCGACCCTTGTCAGGCCACGAAATAGGCTACTTTCCAATTGACACGCCAACGCTGCACAAAATATGCTTTTGCAAATTGTTGTGAGTGAAGCCGAAAAGGCGAAAGGGAATTGCGATGGCCGAACGATCATTCGCACGCGAGGTCGAGGATCTGAAACTTGGAGAAGGAGATATCTTCCGCGGCGAAGGTATTCTCGCGATCACCAAGGCGCTTCTGCAGTCCGGCGTCTCCTATGTCGGCGGCTATCAGGGCTCGCCGATTTCCCACCTGATGGACGTGCTTGCCGACGCCAAGGACGTGATGGCGGATCTTGGGGTGCATTTCGAGACATCGGCCTCCGAAGCTGCCGCCGCAGCGATGCTGTCGGCCTCCGTCATGTATCCGGTGCGCGGCGCCGTTACCTGGAAATCGACGGCTGGCACCAACGTCGCCTCGGACGCGCTTTCCAACTTGTCCTCCGGCGGCGTGACGGGTGGGGCCCTGATCATCATCGGCGAGGATTACGGCGAAGGCTCCTCGATCATGCAGGAGCGCAGCCATGCCTTTGCGATGAAGTCGCAGCTCTGGCTGCTCAACCCGCGCCCGAACCTCCCTTCGATCGTCGAAGCGGTGGAAACCGGCTTCGAACTGTCGGAAGCCTCCAATACGCCGGTCATGCTGCAGGTCGGCATCCGCAGCTGTCACGTGCACGGCCAGTTCGAGGCGAAGAACAACAAGCGCCCGGAATTCACGCTGAGGCAGGCGCTGGAAAATCCGGTGCGCGACGTCAACCGCATCGTGCTGCCGCCCGCCTCTTTCCTGCATGAGAAAGAGAAGCTGGAGAAGCGCTGGCCGGCGGCCGTCGAGTTCGTCAAGAACCGTAAGCTCAACGAATATTTCGGTACATCCGAGGGTGAGGTCGGCATCATTCTGCTTGGCGGCATGTACAACAGCGTCATGCGCTCGCTGCAGCAGCTTGGGCTTGCCGACGTCTACGGCAATTCCTCCATCCCGCTTTACGTGCTGAACGTCGCCTATCCCCTGATCGACGATCAGATGGCCGAATTCTGCGCGGATAAGAAAGCGGTGTTGATGGTCGAGGAAGGGGCGCCGGAATATATCGAGCAGTCCCTCAACACGATCCTGCGCCGCCGTGACATCCAGACAAAGGTGTCGGGCAAGGACGTGCTGCCGATGGGCGGCGAATATACGACGCCGGTGCTGATCAAGGGCATCAAGACCTTCATCGAAAACCATCACCGCATCCTGCTCGGCAACCAGCCGCCGCTCCCGGATCCGACGCCGATCCTCAACGACCCGAAGGTCAAGGCGCTGGCCGAAGTCGTGCCCCCGCGTCCGGCAGGTTTCTGCACCGGCTGTCCGGAGCGCCCGATCTTCGCGGCCATGAAACTAGTCGAAAAGGAGCTGGGCGAGCACCATGTCTCCGCCGACATCGGCTGTCATCTGTTCTCGATCCTTCCGCCCTTCAACATCGGCGGTACGACCATGGGGTACGGCCTCGGCCCGGCATCGGCCTCGGCCTTCAACGTCGAGGCCGACAAGCGCTCGATTTCCGTCATGGGCGACGGCGGGTTCTGGCATAACGGTCTGGCGACCTCGGTCGGCAACGCCGTCTTCAACAAACAGGACGGCGTGATCCTCGTCGTCGACAATTTCTATTCCGCGGCCACCGGCGGCCAGGACATATTGTCGTCTCGCGCCATCAACCCGCGGCGAAAGACCAACAATTCCATCGTCAACGCGGTCAAGGGCATCGGCGCCACGTGGGTTCGCCAAATCGACCACACCTATGACGTCGCCAAGATGCGCGACACGCTCAGGGAAGCGCTGACGACGAAGGAGCCCGGTCCGAAGATCATCGTCGCCTCGTCGGAATGCATGCTGAACAAGCAGCGCCGCGTGAAGCCGCAATTCGCCAAGGCGGTGAAGGATGGCAAGCGGATGGTCAAGGAGCGCTTCGGCGTCGACGAGGACGTCTGCACCGGCGACCACGCCTGCATCCGGCTTTCCGGCTGTCCGTCGCTCTCGGTCAAGCACACGGACGATCCGCTGAAGGACGATCCGGTGGCGGCGATCGACAACACTTGCGTCGGCTGCGGCAACTGCGGCGAGGTCTCGGAGGCGGCAGTCCTCTGTCCCTCCTTCTATCGTGCCGACGTCATCCACAACCCAACCGGCTGGGATCGCTTCCTTGCCCGCACGCGCGCTAAAGTCATCGGCTGGCTGCAGGCGCGCCGCCAGGCAAGCCGCATCGTCTTTGCCGACTGAGGAGCACGACAGTGAACGAACATGTGAACCTCAACCAGCGCCTTTCGACCGATAAGCCGATCTCCGTCGCCATTCTCGCCATGGGCGGGCAGGGTGGCGGCGTGCTTGCCGACTGGATCGTCGCGATGGCGGAAGAACAGGGCTGGATGGCGCAGACGTCCTCCGTCCCCGGCGTCGCCCAGCGCACCGGCGCCACTATCTACTATCTGGAAATGCTTCCCGCCCGCGACGGCCATGCGCCGATCTTTTCGCTGATGCCGACGCCGGGCGATGTCGATATCGTGCTTGCGGCCGAATTGATGGAAGCTGGCCGCTCGGTGCTGCGCGGTCTCGTGACGCCCGACAGGACGACGCTGATTGCCTCCACGCACCGCTCGTTCGCCGTTGGCGAGAAGGAAAAGCCGGGTGACGGCACGGCCAATCCGGTCGTCGTTACCGACGCGACCGATTTCGCCGCCAAGCGCACCATCGCCTTCGACATGGAGACGCTGGCGACGAAGAACGGCAGCGTGATTTCCGCCTCCATGTTCGGGGCACTTGCAGGATCGGGCGCGCTGCCCTTCGGTAAACCGGCTTTCGAGGCGGTCATCCGCTCCGGCGGCAAGGGCATCGAAGCAAGTCTGAGAGCGTTCAACGCCGCCTTCGAGCGCGCCTCCGGCAAGCCGAACGATCCGGTATCGGCGACGCCGCACAAACGCTTCGACGCGCTGCCGGAAACGGCAGGACATCCGGACCTCGACCGGCTGGTCAACCGCATTCGCGCGGAATTTCCCGAACAGGCAAGGCCGCTGCTCTTTGCCGGCGTCAAGAAGCTCACCGATTTTCAGGACCCGGCCTATGCCGGAGAATATCTCGATCGTGTCGCCGGCCTCAACGCGCTCGACCGCAAGGCGGGTGGCGAGGCGAGGGACTTTGCCTTCACCGTTCAGGCGGCGAAGTACCTGGCCGTGGCGATGGCCTATGACGACGTCATTCGCGTGGCCGACCTCAAGGTCCGCGGTTCGCGCTTCGAGCGCGTACGCAAGGAAGTGGGCGTCAAGGACGACCAGATCCTCTACATGACGGAATATATGCATCCGCGCATGGAAGAAATCTGCGGCACGCTGCCGAAGGCCTGGGGGCTTTGGATCGAAAACCGGCCGAAGCTGTTCAACCGTCTCGATCGCATCGTCAACAAGGGGCGGCGCGTGCAGACCGGGACGTTCTTCTGGTTCCTCAGCCTTTACGCGGTCTCGGCGCTGCGGCGCACGCGTCGCGGAACGCTGCGTCACATGCGCGAAACCGAGCATCGCCAAGCCTGGCTTGTGGCCGCGACCGGTCTCATGACTGCGAACTATCCGCTCGCCGTCGAGGTCTTGAACAACCGCCGTCTGGTGAAGGGCTATTCCGACACCCACGCACGCGGGCTGTCGAAATTCGACCGCGTCATGTCGGCCTTGCCGATGCTCAAGGGCCGCGAGGACGGCGATGCCTGGATGCGGCGGCTGAGACAGGCGGCACTGCTCGATGAAAACGGCATCGCGCTCGACGGCGCCCTGAAGACGGTGGCGACACTCTAGGGGCCAAAGTGTATTACACTGTCATGCTTCTGTGCTAGAAAGACTCCTCAGGAGGTTCCCAAGATGCGCAGAAGCAAGCCCATCACCGTAACCCTCGGGAAGCAGCAGCATCTGCTCGATGAACGGCTGCAATCGGGTGCGTACGATTCCGCCAGCGAGGTCGTTCGGGCCGCGCTCCGCGCGCTCTGTCGCGAGGAGCAGGTCTTGGACGCCGTTATGCGTGCAAAAATTCAAGAGGCATTGGACGATCCACGGCCGGACGTTCCGGCCGAAGACGTGTTTGCGGAATTGCGCGCGTATCGTGCTGAAAAGATAAAGGCCGAGAAGGTTGATCCATAGGATCGTTTTCCGGCCAGCGGCGCAGGCCGATCTTAGGGCGCTCTACGACTACATTGCCGGTGAGGCCGGTCACGATATCGCTGGGGCCTATCTGAATAGGATCGAAGCGGCCTGCATGGCCCTTTCGACGTTTCCGACGCGCGGTAACGCGCGCGACGATCTGCTACCTGGCCTGCGGATTGTCGGCTTCGAGCGCCGCGTCTCGATTGCATTTGTCGTGGAAGCGGATGCGGTCCGTATCCTGCGTATCTTCTACGGGGGCCGCGATTTTCCGAACGAGTGGGCCGAAGAGTAGTGCGAGAGGCGGCCGCAAAGCGTGCCGCCGGTTGTGTTTGTCTCACATTTTGAAGAGACGTTAGCCTGTCCGTGGAGACGTCATCGTAGGCAATTGCTTTAAGCTTAAAATTATTATAATGCGTCCTCGTGTCGCGGTGCGCTTTCGCCGCGCCGGCGCCGGTTCCATGCAACGGGAGAGGAGCCGGCTTTCAACAAGAGGAGGTTTTATGGATAGTTTGAAGGGAGTAGGCGCCGGAGCGAAAGCCCATGGCGCAAAAGAGATTTCGCTCGGCAAAAGCCTGCTTGTGGTCCTGCTTTGCTGGATCGCGATCTTCGCCGAAGGGTATGATATCGGCTTTCTCGGCGCCATTTTGCCGGCGCTGAAGGACGACACGACCTGGAGCCTGACGCCGCTTCAGCTGGGCGCGATGGGCAGCTACACGCTGTTCGGCATGCTGATCGGCGGCATCGTCATTTCGACGCTAAGCGACCTTTACGGCCGCAAGCCGATGTTCCTGGCCTGCCTGACGCTGTTTGCCACTTCCATGCTGGTGACGGCCTGGTCGCCGACGCCGACATGGTTCGGGATCAGCCGCTTTGTCGGCGGCCTCGGACTTGGCGGCATCATTCCAGTGGCGGCCGCACTAACCATCGAATACTCGCCGTCGAGGCGAAAGAGCTTCAACTACGGCATCATGTATTCCGGCTATTCGCTCGGCATCTTCGCCGCCGCCCTCGTCGGCCGCGAACTGCTCGTCGACCATGGTTGGCGCGCGGTGGTGCTGGTAGGTGCCGCGCCACTCGTTTTCGTGCCGTTCCTCGCCTGGCTGCTGCCGGAATCGCTCGAGTACCTTGTTGGGCAGAAGCGCGATGCTGAAGCGCGCAAGCTCGCGGCGCGGCTCGGCGTCGACGTGCCGGCGCCGGTGCAGAGGCCCGGCGCCAAGACGGGCTGGCGGGAAGTTCTCGGCGAGATCTTCGCGCCGCGCAATGCCTTCATGACTGTCTGCTTCTGGGTGGCGCTGTTCTCCGGTCTGTTGCTGGTCTATGGCCTGGCGCAGTGGCTGCCACAGATCATGCGCAAGAGCGGCTACAATCTCGGCGATGCACTGCTGTTCCTGGCCGTCTTCAGCTTTACCTCGGCAATCGGGGGTATCGTGCTCGGAAAACTGGCCGACCGCTTCGGTCCGCGGCGCACCGTCGCTCTGGCCTACATTGCCGGTGCGTTCGGCATCGCCGCCATGGCCTTCCAGAGTTCGATCTGGCTGAACTATACCTTCGTCGCCATCGCCGGCTTCGGCACGGTGTCGGCTTCGCTGGTTCTGACGGGCTATCTGGCCGCGCACCTGAAGCCCTTCGTTCGTGCAGCCGGTACCGGCTGGGCGCTGAGCTTCGCGCGCATCGGTGCGCTGAGCGGACCGCTGCTCGGCGGCTATATCGCCGGCCTCGACGTTGGACCTCAGTGGAACTTCTACGTCTTTGCCGGCGTCGCACTGGTTGCGGCGGTGGCAACGATCCTCATCCCGCCGAAGCGCGCCGACTGAGGAAAGGCGGGCCGAGCCCGCCCGCAAGAAGTAAAGTAACAACCGCGCGCCGAAAGACGCGCGGTTTTTTCGTGCCGACCGGTAGATCTTAGCGCGATAGCTAAGGCTGCAGCGCCCGCCGGCTGTGCCGTTCCTTGATATCGGCGATCTCCGCCAGCATGTCCTTGAGCGCGTCGATCGCGGCGGTTTCGTCCTGGCTCAAAGGTGTCTTTGGATGGAAATGGGCGAGAAGCACGATCAGCGCATCGCCGACGCGCCCAAGTTGCTTGCCGTAGCTTGCGACATCGGTGAGCACTTGCTCCTCGACCGCAGGTGCGCTCGACTGGCCGAGATTGATGTTGACGACACCGAACTGGCTGCCGATCGGGCTGAGGAACGCCGTCCACGGATTTATGGACTGAACGACGTCACCTGACAAAGGCATCTTGAATGTCGGCATTCCCACATCCTTCCGTTTTTGGCGGTGCAGCGAATTCCACGCGAGCGGGAGCCATCAAGGCCGGCGCCGATCCGTACTTGGCACGCACTGCGCGTGCGGCGATATCCTATGCTAGAAGTGGCGGCCGGAATAGGCAACCGGCGCTGGCATCTCCGCGAGCCCGAAGGAGGATCGCTTCACGCTTTTCCTTCGATCGCTTCAGATCTCGTGCTTGCGAATATTGTGCAGCACGCGGTGCAGCGTCGAGATGAAGACGCGATACTCGCTTTCCTCGACGCCATCGAACATCTGCAGGAAAAGGTCGTACATGGTCGGCCAGATTTGCTCGAAAGCGGCGCGGCCTTCCTCGGTGATGGACACGTCGCGGACGCGCATGTCCTCCGGCCGCGGCTGGCGGCGGATGTAGCCCTGCTCTTCGAGCGAATCCAGGGTGCGGCTCATCGTCGACTGCTCGGTGACGGCAAAGACGGAGAGCTCGTTGATGGTGACGGACGTGGATACGGCAAGGACCGCAAGCGCGCGCATCTTGGCGGTCGTGATGTCGTGCCCCTTGAGCTCCTCGGCCATATTCGCGTTCCAGCGAGCCGTGATCCTGTTCATGAGGTATGGGGCGAAATGATTGAGCCCGATTTCGCCCATGGCCGGCCGCGTCTCATAGCCGTCCTGCTTTCGCCTCAGCACCGTACCCGAAAAACGCTCCGCCATGGATTCTCCTGGTTTGTCCCTATGTCAGGGAGGATGCGAGTAGGAACCCCGATCCACCGCCGAGGCCCGGGCCGGGATGGGCCGAGGCGCCGATGTGGTACAGTCCCGAAATGTGGGTGCGGTGGTTAACAGAAGACTTGAAGGGGCGCCACAGGAAAAACTGGTCGATCCCGCAGAAGCCGCCGTAGGGGTCTCCGCCGACGAGGTTCATGTTCATGCTCTCGAGATCGGCGGGCGAATAGGCGCGGCGCTTGAGCTTGATCGCATCGAAATTCTCGATATGGCGTGACAGCAACGCCTCGATACGATCGGCGTAGCGCTCGCGCACCGTCTCGTTCCAGCGTCCATCGGCCGGTGTTTCGATCTCGCCGGCGGCGTCGCCCTTGAGAAAGCGGGGCGCTTCGGGAAGTTGCAGCCAGAGGATCGACTTGCCCTCGGGCGCCCGGCTCGGATCGAAAGAGGCAGGCTGGCCGACGCAGACGGATGGCTCGGCCGGCAGCAGGCCGCGCTCGCATTCGTTGCTGGCGCGCGACACGCCGTCGAGACCCGGCGTCAGATGCAGGAGTGCAACCTTTCCAAGTTCGGGGTTGGCTTTCCAGCGCGGCGGCTCGGAAAGCGCATAGTGGATTTGCATGTTGCCCTTGCCGTAGCGATAGCGGGCAACGCCGTCCTTCACCGCTTCCGGAAGGGGGGCGGGCCAATCCTGCGTGAGGCGGCCGTAGAGCTGGTTCGGCGTCGTCGAGCAAATGACGCCGCTCTTGGCGCGCAATGTCTCGCCGCTCGTAAGTCGCACGCCGTCGGCGCGATTGCCGGGGCCTGGAATGATGCGTTCGACGTCGGCACCGGTGCGTATCTTCCCGCCCTGATCGGCGATCAGCCGCTCGAAGGCGGCGGTAAGCGAAGCCGCGCCGCCCTTGGCGATAGGGCAGCCGGCAAGCTCGATGGCAAAGCCGATGACCTTCAGCATCTCGGCCGAGTAGGCGCTCTCCGGGCCGAGGCCGCAATGCAGCACCCAGGGCGCCCAGAGCGCCTGAATGTCTTCCGATTTATAGTTGTTTTCGAGATAGCCGCGAGCTGGCGCCAGAGCCTCGCCGAACCAGGCGGCAAGGCCGCGCAGTCCACGGCCCCAGCTCTGTTTCGCAACCGTTTTCAGCGTCGTGCCTGACCAGAGGGCGCCGCCGAGCAGCGCAAACAGGAATGGCGCATCCGCGCCGAGCCTGTCCATATCACGCGAGTAGGCCTGGCCATCGCCTGGGGACAGCGCCTCGAACGTCGCGACGTTGCGGCTGCGGTCCTTGGAGAAGATGACATTCGCGCCGTTCGGCCGCAGCACGCCGGTCGGCAGGTCGGCATGGGCGAATTCCAGCCCGCGCGCCTCCAGATCCTTGCCGAGCGCGCCATAGGCGGGCGACGTCAGGAACAGCACCATGGTCGTCGCCATGACGTCGTGGCGGAAGCCGGGTTCGGTGATCTCTTCAGTGCGCAGGCAGCCGCCGATGCGGTCGCTGCGTTCAAGCACGAGGACCTTGCGGCCCTTCTTGCCCAGCATGGCGGCGGCGACCAGCGCGTTGATGCCGCTGCCCACGATAATATAGTCATAGTCGCTCATACGCGGCGGCTCGTTCCCCTGCAGCGCTTGCTCCCGATTGAGAGGGTTATGCGCTGGCCCCAAGAAAAAAGGCCGGGCGCCTCGCGGCGACCGGCCCCGTAAAATCACTTCGCGATGAGCGCCAGCGCGCGGACCGGCGAGCCGGTGCCCTTGACGAACTTCAGCGGTGCCGCGATCAGCACGGCGCCCTTGGCGGGCAGCTGGTCGAGGTTGCTGAGGCTTGCAAGGCCGTAACGGTTGTTCTTGTGCATCAGGTTATGCGCCGGGAAGGGCGGGTTCATGCCGCCGGCCGAACCGGCGTCGGTGCCGATCGTCTCCTGGCCCCAGCCGATGATGCCCTTGTCGACGAGATACTGGATCGCCTCGGCGGTCGGGCCGGGCGAATGCGGACCGTTCTCGTCGGCATTGAGGAAGGTCTCGGTCGAACCGTTGCGCTTGTACCAATCGGTGCGCAAGAGAACCCAGGTTCCGGCTTCGATCTCGCCGTGCTCGGCTTCCCATTCCTTGATGCTGTCGACGGTCAGAAGGTAATCGGCGTCGGCAGCGGATTCCTTCGAACGGTCGATGACGTTTACCGGCGCCACGAAGTTCTGCGGCGGGATGGTGTCGGTCGTGTTGTTCGGGTTGTCCTTACCGGTGATCCAGTGACAGGGCGCATCGAAGTGCGTGCCGGTGTGCTCGCCCAGTTCCAGCCAGTTCCAGGCCCAGAACGGACCGTCGTTGTCGTATTGCGAGATCGTGTGGACCTTGACCGACGGCGTGTTCTTGCCGAACTGCGGCGGCAGGTAGAGCACCGGCGTATCAGGCCCGAGAGGGGCGGTCAGGTCGACGACCTTGATGGAGCCCGAGACGAGGGCGGTGGCGAGGCTCGCGAGAGTGTTCGAAGTCATTGTCATGTTCCCCTTGACGAAAGGCCAGGCCGCCGGATGTGGCATTCGCACTGCTCGGCGAGCACTCGGCGACGTCTGGATGGGAGGGAGCCTATGTCACGGAATATGAATTTGCAAGTATCTGCGCCGGCTCTAACGTCGAGGAAAATCACCCCCTTCTGATGGTCTCCCGAGCCCCGATTGATACGGGAGGCGCATCGGTTGCCGCCGTCTCGGCCGTTGCCGCAACCATTGTAACGCACAGGGATTTTTATCGCCCACCCTTGAAGGGGGCGTGTCAAAATGTATGCATATGCGCATAAAAATTGAAACGAGGGGAGCATGTGGGCATGAGCTATGACGCGGTGGTTGTAGGCGCCGGCCACAATGGTCTGGCAGCGGCCGTGCATCTGGCGGCAAAGGGCTGGAAGGTCGCCGTCGTCGAAGGCAAGGCGGAGCCGGGCGGGGCGGTCAAGACCCGCGAAGTGACGCTTCCCGGCTTCCGTCACGACCTGTGCGCCATGAACCTCTCGATGTTTGCAGGGTCGGCCTTCTTCCGCCACTACAAGGAAGACCTGATCGCCAACGGTCTCAGTTTCGTGCCGGCGCAGGATTGCTTTGCCAGCGTCTTCCGCGACGGCACCTATCTCGGCGTCAGCACCGATCTGGAAAAGACGACGGGCGCCATTGCGGCAATCTCGCCCGAGGACGCCGCCGCCTGGCGAGCGATGCTTTCCGAATTCGGTTCCGACGCGCCGCATATCTTCGGTCTTCTCGGTTCCCCGATGCCGTCCTGGCAGGCCGCCAAGGTGGTCTGGAAGGCGTGGCGCGAGAAGGGAACCGGCTGGCTCTACGACACGGCACGGCTTCTGCTTGCTTCGCCGCGCGACTTTCTCGATCAGCGCTTCCGCAGCGCCAAGCTGAAGGCGATGATGGCGGCCTGGGGGCTGCATCTCGACTTTTCGCCCGACGTTGCCGGCGGCGCTCTGTTTCCCTATCTCGAATCCATGGCGAACCAGGCCTTCGGCATGGTGATCGGCCAAGGTGGCGCCGATACGATCATCAGGGCGATGACGGGGACGCTTGCCGCCTATGAGGGTGAGTTGCTGTTGGGCGCACCGGTGGAGAAAATCCTCACCGCAGACGGCAAGGCGACGGGTGTCGTGCTTGCCGACGGACGGCGATTGGAGGCGAAGCGTGCGGTGATCGCCAACGTCAACCCGAAGAACCTTTTCGGCCACTTGCTCGATCATGATCCGAAACGGGAGGATTTTGACCGCAAGATCGAGAACTTTCGTGCCGGACCCGGTACGATGATGATCCATCTGGCGCTGAACGGCCTGCCCGATTGGGCCGCTGGAAGCGAGGTGAAGAAATTCGCCTATGTGCACATCGCGCCGGACTACGAGATGATGTCGCGGGTTTATGCGGAAGCGGCGGGCGGCCTGTTGCCGGTCGAGCCGGTGCTGGTGGTCGGTCAGCCGACGGCGCTCGATCCGTCGCGGGCGCCGAGCGGGCGGCATGTGCTCTGGGTTCAGGTGCGCGTTCTGCCCGCCGACATCAGCGGCGACGCGGCCGGAGAAATCGCAGCCTTCCACTGGGACGATGCGAAGGACGCCTATGCCGAACGCGTCCTCGATATCCTCGAGCGCTATGCGCCTGGCCTCAGAGGAAAGATCCTCGGGCGAGCGGTATTTTCCCCTCTCGACCTCGAACGCGAAAATCCCAACCTTATTGGCGGCGACAATCTGTCGGGCAGTCACCACCTCGACCAGAACTTTCTGTTCCGCCCGGTCGCCGGCTATTCGCGCTACAAGACGCCGGTCGGTTCACTCTATCTCTGCGGCGCCTCGACCTGGCCGGGGGCCGGAACGGGAGCCGGCTCCGGCTTCATGCTGGCAAAGATGCTTGCCGGATAGGGCGGTCCTGGATGGATGCGCGTGAAACCTTTGACATTTCAAATATTGCTCCGTAGACCTTTCTCATAGGGATTTGCGAAGAGTGATTTGCGCAATGGCAGATGCGGACGTCGGAACGGTTGATCTCGAAATCATCGTTCAGGGTACACAGGAAGGCAAGAAGCAGGAGCTCCGGCTCTGGCTCAGAATGCTGTCGACGACGAAGCTCCTCTCGCAGGAGGTGCGGCGGCGTCTGCGCAACGAATTCGGGGCGACCTTGCCGCAATTCGACCTGCTGGCGCAGCTCTACCGCGAGCGTGACGGGCTGCGGCTCGGCGAGCTTTCAAAGCGCACAATGGTGACCAACGGCAACGTTACGGGCCTTGTCGAGCGACTGGAAAGCGACGGCCTCGTCCTGCGCGTGACGCCGGACGGCGACCGCCGCGTGACGGTCGCAAAGCTGACTTCAAAGGGTGAGGAGCTGTTCAGCGCCATGGCTGCGGCCCACGAGGGCTGGGTGCGCGACATGATGGCGGACGTCGATCCGTCGATCATCTCGGAGCTGTGGGCTGACATCGGGAAAGTCAAGAATTCCGTCAGCAATCACCTGTCCGGCTCCGACTGAGCCTGCGGGCCCGAAGGCATCATTCGCCAGCGTGCCTGTCCCAGCCTTCCGCGCCAAATGTGTCAATGAGCAATCAATTAGGCTAGCAAAGGCGGTCACCGCCTTCGCCAAACATATAGCCATCATACAGTCGATCAATTTCTGGAATAGCCGCAAAAAACACGGATATTCGCGCAAAAGTCGAGTGGGTTCGACCTTACTTGGTCTTTTCTTTCTTGAACCGCACTTCCAGCATATTGACGAGGCGGACCATCGGCCAGAGCAGGATGATGTAGACCAGTGCCGCGCCGATCAGCGGCGAGGGGTTGGCATAGAGCGACTGTGCGTCCTGCGCCTCCTTGAGGAGTTCCGGCAGCGCCACCGTCGAGGCAAGCGACGTATCCTTGAACATCGACACGCAGTTGCTGGTCATCGGCGGGATGACGATGCGGATCGCCTGCGGCAGCACCACTTTGTAAAGCGTCACGATGAACGGAAGCCCAAGGGCTGCCGCGGCTTCGAACTGGCCGCGCGCCACGCTTTCGATGCCGGAACGGAAGACTTCGGCGGAATAGGCGGCCATCACGATCGAGAAGGCCATCACGGCCGACGTCCAGGACGTCAACCGAAGGCCGACGAAAGGCAGCGCATAATAGATCAGGATCAGAACGACCAGAACCGGCGTAGCGCGCAGGATATCGATATAAAAGATGGCAAGCAGGCGGAACGGCTTCGGCGCATAGAGCCGGACCAGGCTGATGAGAAGCCCGATGGCAATGCCGATGACGATACTCATCAAGCCAAGCAGCAGCGTATTGATGAGACCGCGCAGCAGGGCGGGGAGCGCCGACAGCAAGACGTCAGCATTAAAGAAGGTTTCGACGAGAGACATGGGCATTCCCACCGGTACGTGAGGAGAAGGGTAGGCGGTCAAGGACATGCCGGCCTGAACCCGGCCGGCATGTCGATGTCAACAAGATGATCGTTTGATCACGCCTTGGGGATGGCTTTTTCGACCGCAGTGGAGGAATCGGCGGGTGCTTCGGCGCCGAACCACTTGACGTGGATCTTCTGCAGCGTGCCGTCTTTCTTCATCGCGGTGATGGCGTCGTTGATCTTTGGCAGCATCGGGGAGTCCTTCGTCATCATCAGGCCGTACTGTTCGCCGGTCTTGATGCGTTCGCGCACTTCCAGGCCCTTCATCTTCTTGAAGGCGTACTGCATGCCCGGTACGTCGCTGATCACGGCGTCGACGCGGCCGGCGGTCAGGTCGAGCAGCACGTCCTGCTGGGTATTGTAACCCTTGATATCGCTGAAGCCCTTGGCGTCCTTCTGTTCCTTCGCCCACTTTTCGCCGGTGGAGCCGGAGAGAACGCCGACGATCTTGCCCTTCAGGTCGTCGAGGCCCTTGATCGAGCTGGCGGTCGTGGTCGCGACGCCCATGTCGGAATCGTAGTAGGGCTGCGTGAAGGACTGCGACTTCAGGCGCTCGGGCGTAATGGTGATCGAGGAGATCGCGGCATCGATGCGCTTGGAGCTGGTGGCGGCGAAGAGCGCCTGGAAGCCGTAGTCGGCGATCTCGGGCGTCAGGCCGGCGCGCTTGGCGGCCTCGGTGACGATATCGACCTCAAACCCTTCGAATACGCCGGTATCGGCCTTGTATTCGAACGGCGGGTTGCTCGGGTAGGAGCCGACATTCAACGTGTCGGCGGCATAGGCACCGGATGCGCCGCCGGCGATGCCGACGACGGCCGCCAAGGCCAATAGGTTACGACGGGTAAAATTCATTTCGTTGGTCTCCCTCTGGTTTTAACCCGCAGGCGTCACCGGCTGCGGGGGCATTGCCGGACTGCTTCTGGCAGCCCGTCATTTCATGGCGTCGACCATCCGGTCGAGCGCGGTTCGCACCTGTTCGATGTCGCGGAATACGCACATGCGCAGGAAGGCGCGCGAAGAATCGCCGAAGAGATATCCGGGCGCAAGACCGACGCGCGCCTTTTCGAGAATGCGTGCACATGCGGCCCTCGCATCCGCCTCTCCCTCGAGAGCGAAGAAGGCATACATGCCGCCGCGCGGCTTTTCCGGCAGGATCATGCCCGGGATCTGCGGCAGCTTGTCGTAGGCGAGGTCGAGGCCGGCCTTCACCTTGCCGCGGATCTCCTCGATCAGCGGCTCGCCGTCGCGGATCGCCGCCAGGGCCGCGGCCTGAACCATGCCCGGCGTCCCGCTGTTGATGTACTGGGTCATGGCGGCAAGCTGGTCGGCAACGCCCGACGGATGCGTCAGCCAGCCGATGCGCCAGCCCGTCATCGCCCAGGCCTTGGAGAAGCTGTTGATCGAGATGACGCGATCGTTGTCCTCGGCGATCTGCAGGATGGACGGGGCAACCGGGCCGTCGAAATAGAGACGACCGTAGACCTCGTCCGAAATGATCCAGATGCCGGTGCGGCGGCTGAAATCGAGCAGCGCCTGCATTTCCTCGCGCGTGGCGGTCCAGCCCGTCGGGTTCGACGGCGTGGACAGGAAGATGGCGCGGGTGCGCGCATCGCAGCGGGCAAACAACTTGTCGAGGTCAAGCCGGAAATCGGTGTCGAAATCGAGAAAGTGCGGGCGCGGCTCGCCGCCGATCAGATGGATGGCGTTGTGAATGTTCGGCCATTGCGGCGCGACGTAGACGACGTTGGTGCCGACGTCCACGAGCATTTCCAACGCCATGTACAGCGCCTGCATGCCGCTCGGCGCCACCGTCGTGCGCTCGATCGGGATCGGCCGGCCATGCAGCCGCGACTGATAATCCGAAAGCGCTTCGTTGAGGGGGCCGTAGCCGCGCATGTTCGGAATGTAGAAGGTCATTCCCTCGTCCAGCGCCTGCTTGGCTGCCTCGCGGATGAAGGCGGGGGTCACCATGTCGCCCTCGCCGTACCACAGCGGAATGACGCCGCCGAGTTCGCGGGCGCGCATGGCGAGCGCTGCGATATTTTCGGTGTGGAGATCGCGGATCTGGGCACGAATGCCGTCAAATGCGTGGCGTGCGCCGAGGACCGGCTTAGCGCTATCGGAGGATTGAGCGGTCAATGAATTTTTCCTTGGAAATCGGATTGGCTGGAGCTTCGCCCCAAAGGCGACTGCACTCGGTGAACAACCCTCACTTTTAGGGGATCGTTATACAAAATACCGCGCATTTCAAGGGGAAATTTTAAGCTTAAAGGTATTGCTCTCCAGGGCCAGGTAAGCTGGATTCTATTTGCGCTCAGTCCCGCCGGTTTGCGCCATCGACTTGCGTGCCTGCGCCATTTCGGCAGCGACGGCGGCGCCGAGGAACATCGTGTCGCTGGCGAGAATGAAGAAGCTGATGCCGGTCGCCGACCAGTCGGCGATATCGGCCGTCGAGGCACGGAAGAGACCGACGGTGCGCCCTGCTTCAAGCCCGGCGCGGGTAATGTCGCCGATTGCCTTGTCGAGTGTTGCCTTGCCATCCGGTCCGAAGGCTCCGATCGAGACGGAAAGGTCGCCGGGACCGATGAACAGCACGTCGATGCCGTCGACGGCGGCAATCTCGGCAACATTCGCAAGTCCCTCGGCCGTCTCGATCTGGATGGCGAGCAGGATCTCGTCGTTCGCCTTGGTGAGATAGTCGGGGATGCGATAGCCGTAAGCCGCCGCGCGGCCCGGCCCGACGCCCCTTTCGCCGACCGGCGGATAGCGCGTCGCCATGACGGCCGCGCGCGCCTGTGCGGCATTCGAAACCCGCGGCACGAGGACCCCTTTCGCGCCCGCATCGAGTACGGCGGCGATCGCCTCGGGCGTCTGGCCCGGCACGCGCACCATGGCCGGCACGCGATGAAGGTCGGCGGCGCGGATCAGGTCCTCGATGCGCTCGCGTCCGATCTGCGAATGCTCCCAGTCGATACAGAGGAAATCAGGCTGCGCCTGCGCCGCAACCTCGATCGCCACGGGGTGCGGAATGGCCGAAAACATCCCGACGACCCGCTGACGATCGATGCAGTTCTTGCGAAAATGGCTCAACGCGTCTCCTCCGGATGCTGCAATCGCAGTTCTCGTGCAGATCGAAACATATCGCCGCCGATGGCGCAACCTGTTTTAGGCTTGAAATAATTTACCGGCGTCGTAGCGTATCAACCGATGGCAAGGAGGAACCGCCCATGACGAAACCGCATCCGCTGAAAGGCCCCAACCGCTTGAAACTGGGCGTCTTTTCCGCCAATGCCGATGGCGGGCTTGCCATAACCGATGTACCGGAACGCTGGACTGCAGGGTGGCAGGACAATCTCACCGCCGCCCAGATCGCCGATCGCGCCGGTCTTGAATTTTTTCTGCCGATCGCCCGCTGGCGCGGTTTCGGCGGCAAGAACCGCGTGCGCGAATGGTCGTTCGAGACATTCACCTGGGCGGCCGGCCTGGCGGCAGCGACCGAGAAGATCGGCCTTTTCATGACGGTTCATGTGCCGTTGGTGCATCCGCTCTACGCGGCAAAGGCGTTGGCGACGGTCGATCACATCAGCCAGGGCCGGGCGGGGCTGAACATCGTCTGCGGTTGGAACCCCAAGGAATTCGGCATGTTCGGCGTACCGCTCGTCGAAAAGGGCTACGACCAGGCGGCGGAGTGGCTGGAGATCGTCGAGCGGGCCTATGGTCCCGAGCAGCCCTTCGACTATGCGGGAGCCTACTATACGCTGAAGGAGGCGGTGAGCCGGCCGGCAAGCCTGCAGGCGCCGCGGCCGGTGACGATGAACGCCGCCTTCGGCGGCCCCGGCCGGGACTTCGCCGCGGCAAGCTGTGACTACCTCTTCACCACCTTCACCGAGATCGCGGAAGCTGGAAAGCATGTCGTGGACATCCGCGAACGGGCGCAGAAGAACGGACGCGACGTCGGTGTCTACACGGTCTGCCACGTCATCTGCCGCGAGACGCAGGCCGAAGCGGAGGACTATTATACCCGCTATGCGGTGACAATGGCAGATCACGAGGCCGTCGACGCCCATATGGCCGGCAAGAAGGAATTCTCCCAGTCGCACGACCGCGAAGCCTATGAACGCTACCGTCAGCGCTTCGCCGGCGGGGCGGGCAGCTATCCCCTCGTCGGAACGCCGCAGAAGATCGCCGAGGAGATGATGGCGATCGCCGCTCAAGGCTACGCCGGCATCGCGCTTTCCTTCGTCAACTATACGCAGGAGCTTCCCTTCTTCTGCGACCGGGTTCTCCCGATCTTGAAGCGGGCGGGCTACCGCGTTTGAGGGTGCGGTGAATAGACCGTCTATTCTCCGCATCTTTTGCGGAGAATATTTTGACTTTGCGGATAATAGACCGCATATTCTCCGCATGGAGTGCGGAGAATGATCTTTATCCATCATCGGCCGGATTGGCCTTCATTCCGATGGGACAGCGACGTTCTATCGACGCACCTCAGCGCGACCCGATATCGCCAGGGCCGGTTGATCGGTCGCATGGGTTCGCTAGGGTTTCCCATGCGCACGGAGGCCGTCATGCAAGCACTGACGGACGATGTGCTCAAGAGCAGCGAGATCGAGGGGGAGTTGCTAGACCGCCAGCAGGTCCGCTCCTCCATCGCGCGCCGGTTGGGAGTGGAGATAGCGGGCCTGGTTCACTCCGACCGGCAGGTTGATGGATCCGTCGAAATGATGCTCGATGCGACGCAGCGGTTTGAAGCACCGCTCAATGCGGAACGTCTGTTTGCCTGGCATGCATCACTATTTCCAACTGGACGCAGCGGTATGACGCGCATTCTCGTCGGGTCGTGGCGTGACGACCGCACTGGGCCGATGCAGGTGATCTCCGGCCCCATTGGACGGGAAAAGGTCCATTTCGAGGCGCCGGAGGCAAGCCGTGTTGAAGCCGAGATGCGGGCCTTCATCGATTGGTTCAACGCGACCGATACGATTGACGGCATCATCAAGGCTGCGCTCGCGCATCTCTGGCTTGTGACGATCCATCCGTTCGAAGATGGCAACGGCCGCATTGCCCGGGCAATCGCCGACATGGCGCTGGCGCGCTCGGAGGCAACGCCGCAGCGTTTCTACAGCATGTCGTCGCAAATCCGAAACGAGAGAAAGGTCTATTACGACCTCTTGGAGAAGACCCAGAAAGGCGATCTCGACGTGACGGAATGGCTGGACTGGTTTCTCGCATGTCTCGATCGCGCTTTTGAGGGCGCGGAGGCTACTCTCTCATCGGTTTCGATGAAGGCTCGTTTCTGGGGGAAACACGCGTCAATGCCGTTCAATGCGAGACAGCGCAGCATGCTCAACAAGTTGCTAGACGGCTTCGAGGGAAAGCTCACCACCTCGAAATGGGCAAAGATCGAGAAATGCTCGCAGGATACCGCGTTGCGCGACATCGAAGCACTGGTCACCGAGGGCATTCTGGTCCGCGAAGCGGCGGGCGGGCGAAGCACGAGCTATGCTCTGGTGTGGCAGTCGGAAGATAGGTGAGGGTGCTTCCGTCGCGGAGGATACACCGGCGGCTGCGCCGCTTCCCAGCGCCGCAGCTATGCGGGTGCAGTGGCGGGAGATGTTCGGGCGCCCGCCACTGCTCATCGTGCGGCTTACCGATGCCGCGCGATGATGTCTCCAAGCACCTTGTCGAAGCGGGCCGCTTCTTCGAGTTTGTTGTAGTGGACCATGGAAATGCGCAGCGCGCCTTCTTCCATGGTGAGGCCCAGGCGCTTCATCAGCCGCGGTGCGAACATGTGGCCGTCGCGCAAGCCGATGCGGGCTTCTCCCATTTCCTGGGCGATGGTCTGCGGCTTGATGCCGGGAATGTTGAAGCAGATCGTCGGTACGCGCTTTTCCATCTGCGTTTCGTCTGAAACGCCGTAGATGACAGCGCCATGGCGCTTGAGAATGGCGATAAGCTCGCGCGACAGCGTCGTTTCATACTCGCGGATCGTGCTCATGGCAGCAACGAGCGCCTCGCGGCGGGAATGCTCGCCGGCCGGCAGGAAACGGCGGCCGAGCGCTTCGAGATATTTTACCGCGGCGTTCATGCCGGCGACGTTCTCATAGGTGAAGGTGCCGACTTCGATCTTGTAGGGCGGCACGTCGGGAATGAAGTCTTCCTTGAAGGTCGGCAGCTTGACGAGCGCGTCGTAGCGACCCCAGAGGAAGCCCATGTGCGGCGAGAAATTCTTGTAGCCGGAGCAGACCAGATAGTCGCAATCCCAGGCCCTAACGTCGATCAGGCCATGCGGGCCGTAGTGAACGCAGTCGAGGAAAACTTCGGCGCCGGCGGCATGCGCCAGCTTGCCGACCGCCTCGACGTCGACGATGGTGCCGATCGAGTGAGCGGTGACGGTGCAGGCGACGAGACGGGTGCGGTCGTTCAGGAGCGGCTTCAGGTCTTCGACATGCAGCGTGCCGTCTTCGCGCATGCGCCACCAGACGACCTTGGCGCCATCGGCCTCGAGCGCCAGCCAGGTGGCGATATTGGCGTCATGGTCCATGTCGGTGACGACGATCTCGTTACGCTCGGACAGCAGCTTGGCGATGCCGAGACTGACGAGGCGGATGAACGAGGTGGCATTCAGGCCGAAGGAGATTTCCTCGGGACGATAGGCGTTGACGAGAAGCGCCACGCTCTCGCGGGCTTCGTCAAGGTTGCGATCCACGCCCTGGCTGTGCTGGTATTTCGCCATGCGCTGGACGTTGTAGTCGATCAGGTGGTTGGCGACTGCGTCGACGACAGCCTGGGGCACCTGCGCGCCGCCGGCATTATCGAGGAAGATGAAGTCGCCGGCCTTCTGAAGCGCCGGGAACATTGCGCGGATTTCGTCGACGGGAAAGCTGTTCTGGCCGGTGAAATCCGACTTGGTCAGGGGAGCGCTCATGAGAAGTGCCTCTTACTAAGGGTCGAGAAAGGAAATCGCGCCCGGCTTTCAGGCCGCGACATCTGATGTGTTGATCATTTGATCACAAGATATTTTAGAGTTCAAGCAGTTTCTCGTCGCCCGCTTTTTCAATCGATCAGATGCTGCGTCCGGTCGGCAAGCGTGATGCGGGTCGGCAGCTTGAAGCGGTCGATGGCGCCCTGCAACGTCAGGCGCAGATCCTTAAGGAACGTGGCGTCGGTGAAATACCAGGAATGGGTCTGCGAGACATCATGTCCGGTCCCGTATTGCGCCAGATAGTGCTGAGAACAATCGACGTTGGTCCCCTTATCCGGAGCATCCGCAGGCAGGCCGACGCGACCGACGCGCGCGGCAAGGCCGAGGCGTTTGAGATTGGAGACCTGAAGTGCTGCATCGTAGCCGCTCCAATAGTTCGTCAGCCGGTAGCAATGGCGAAAGAGGCTTTCGGTTTCCGAATTCGACTTCGAAAATTTCGCAGCGCTGGCGTCGCCGGCAAGCAAGACCATCTGGTTGGCCGTCCAGGTCGCGGAAGCCGCGCGGCTGTTGGTGTCGGCGTGATCGAAGGCCTCGCGAATGAGGAAAGCGCCCATCGAATGGCCGATGACGTGAATGCGGATGTCGCAGTCGATCTGCAGCGCCTGCACGAAGGGCAATATCGCAGCGTTGACGAGCTGGATCGCAGTTTTCTTTACATGATCGAGATCGGCGAGATAGGCAATCGTCGTGCCCTCGCTCGGCCAGTCGAAGCTGACCACCTCGCAGGCGTATCCATCCTGATTGATCCCGGCCTGGAGCTGCGCCTGGCGCGCCGAGACGGAGGCGACGGTGTTGTTGAAGCCATGGACGAAGAAGGCGAGGTCGCCGGTCGGTATCTGCTTGCCGTCGTGATCGCGAAGGGGAAAGGATGCGATGACTTCCCTGACCCATTGCGTGCGCGCTATGGCGTCGCTGGGGTTCGGCAAGCGCCCGTCCGGCACCCGCAGGTATCGGACCGCGCCGAGATCGACTTCGTTGGTGAACTGCCCGCCGGAAACCTTGCGCAGCGTGATGTAGTAGTGAACCATCCCCGTATCCCCTCGGCGTTCAGGCTGCCTGCCTCATTCCATAGCATGAATGGGAAACAGTTGCGCCTGCCGATTGCCGGGAGGGGCGGGATTAGCGCCGCGAAGCCAAAGCCGAGCCCTTGCCGCGGGGTTCTTCTTCTCCGGCGGGGCAGTAGTCGCGCAGGATATCATGGGTCCGGCGGATGTCATTGATCACGCCGTCGCGGGCGCGGACAAAGTCGCCGGCCTTCAAGGCCTCGATGATGGGCAAATGCAGATCGGCGGGGTCGATCTCACCGCTGCGCATGCGTGGTTCGACCGAGGCCGAAAGCATGCGCATATAGGGGCCAAAGCGCAGCCACAGCGTCTCGATCAGCTGCAGCAGCACCTCGGAGCCGGATGCGCTGTAGATGGTGAAATGAAACTGCTGGTTCCGCGCCATCAGCTCATAGACATTGCTGTTGCGGCCGATCGAATGCTGCTCTTCGGCGATCCGATCCAACGTCGCGATATCGCTTGTCGTCAGACGCGGCGCGCCGAGCTCGGTTGCTAGGCCCTCGACCGCGATGCGGGCGCGGCAGAGATCGTCGAGGCGTGCGATCGTCACCGCGGGAATGCGCGCCGAGCCGTTCGGCGCCACTTCGAGCGCGTTTTCCGCCGCAAGCCGCCGCAGCGCCTCGCGCACCGGCATGTTGCTGGTGCCGAAGGTTTCGGCGAGCGAGGCGATTGTCAGCGTCTGGCCCGGATCGAAGTTTCCGGCCATCAGGGCATTGCGGAGCTGCTGATACACGCCCTCCTGGATCGTCGTTCGGGAGGATACCGGTTCCAGGGCGATGCGCACGTTGACGTCCTTCTTGCTTATGGGGATTGCTTCCCCGGCTCTATCTTAGAGCGAAGGGTATGCGGAGGGAACCGTTCCGACGCCATGATTCTTGGGGACGATATCTTGTGGCGCGCACAGAGATCAAAGCTCCCCCCCTCCCACGCGCCCTGGCTTGCGAGTTTGCCTGCTTTTGGCTGCTTCAGGCGCGGATGATTTCATTTCGGCAGTCATCAGTCATGCGTCTCCGACTTTGGAGGTTACCAGGAGCTTCGCCAGCCAGTCGACGAAGACGCGGACCTTGTTGCTGAGATGCCGGTTCGGCGGATAGACGATATGCAGCGGCATCGGTGGGCGGTTCCAGTCGGCAAGCACTTTCACAAGCTTTCCTTCCGCCAGCGCGTCGCGGACCATGAAGGTCGGCGCCTGAACGATGCCGAGGCCGCTGATGGTCGCCGAGACATAGCTTCGGCCGTCGTTGACGGAAAGCACGTAGCGCGGGTTGATCTCCAACGCTTCGTTGCCGCGGGTGAATTCGAACGGCATGGTCTTGCCGGTCTGGGCGCGGAAATAGCTGACCGCGTAGTGATCCGTCTCCAGGTCCTCGGGACGCTCGGGCATGCCGAATTTCTCGATGTAGAACGGAGCGGCACAGGTTACGAACGGCACCTCGGCGACGCGTCGCGCGATCAGCGACAGGTCGCTCGGCGTGCCGGCTCGCAGCGCGCAGTCGACGTTTTCGGCCAGATAGTCGACCAGTCGATCGCCGACGCCGAGATCGATGCGGATATCCGGATAACGCTTGTGGAAGTCGCCAAGCGCGGGGATAACGAGGTCGTCGGCGAAGGCGCCGCCCATTTCGACTCGCAAGCGCCCGCTCGGCAAGCTCTGCGAACTGCTGACGCTGCCGTCGAGCTCGTCGATCTCCGACAGGATCTGGACAGCGCGTTCGTAGTAAAGCGCGCCGTCGGTCGTCACCATCACGCGTCGCGTGGTGCGGTTGAGCAGCTTGGTGTGCAGATGCGCCTCAAGCGACTGGATGAGCGTCGTCACCGTCGCCTTGGGCATGGAGAGCGTGGTCGCCGCTCGGGTGAAATTGCCCGTTTCCACCACGCGGGCAAATGCCCGCATCGCTGAAAGCTGGTCCATCTTCTAGGAACCCCTGATCGATCAGAATAGTGCCATTGTTCGGCCGTCTGAATAGTCTGATCGAATATAGGCTACTTATTCTCAAAACGGAATAACCATATGTTGGCTTCAAGTGATGGGAGCACTCGCGGCCGAACTGCCGCTCGATGTGCTCGAAAAAGGAGTGCGCAATGACCGCGCAGTGGAAGGATGTCGTCCTGGACGGCATCGCCGAAGGCCCGGTGACGGTGAGGGTTTGTCACCGTGATGTCGACAAGAAAACCGCACCGTTGGTGCTCTATCTGCATGGTGGCGCCTTTCTCGACAAGGCGGAAGAGCTTGAAATGCCGGTTGCCCGCTGTCTTGCGGATGCCGGCGCGATCGTGGTGACGCCGGACGAGCGTGGGCCGGATCGCAGTGCTTTTCCGAAGGCGCTGGAATCGGCCTTTGCGATCCTCGCTTATCTGAGCCGCAAGCGCACGCTGCTCGGCGCGAAGAAATCGCTGCTTTTCGTCGCCGGCGAGGAAGCGGGCGGCAACCTGGCGGCAGGCGTTGCGCTCAAAGCGCGCGACCAGATGCCGGGCATGCTGGACGGTCAGATTCTGATCTCCCCGCTGCTTGATCCGTTCATGGGGACGAAGTCCTTTCGACGGGCGGAAGAGAGCGGCATGCGGGAACGCTGGGTCGACGGATGGAACCGCTATCTCGGCTTCCTCGGCGGAGTGTGTCACCCCTACGCCGCGCCGCGTTTCTGTTCGCGGCTTGGCGGCGTGGCGCCGGCGATGATCCTGACGGCCCAGGACGACCCGCTGCGCGATGAAAGTACGGGATACGGCGACCGCCTGAAAGAGGCGGGTGTCTCGGTCAATCAGCAAATCCTCCCCGCCGGGATGGGTTGGTCGACGATCTACGGCGGGCATTCCGGCGACAAGCCGCTCTGGCAGGAGAAGGTTGGCCAGATTTTTGAGGCTTTCGTCGAGGACATGCGGGCTCGGCCCGAATAATTTGACGCAATGATTTTCACGGCACCGGATCCCAAGACGGTGCCGGACATGGAGAGAAAAGATGAAGTCCAACGACAAGCGCTGGGCCCTGTGGGGTGCCGGCATCGGTGTAGCTGCGTCCTTAGCGGGCGCCGCGTTCTATCTTGAATTGCCGCGCCTGGCGGTCGCCGGTGAGCCTGCGGCCGCCGCGGCAGTCGTAGCCGTACCGGTGACGGTTGCAATCGTCGAGTCGCGCGATGTCAAGACCTGGCAGGAGTTTTCCGGCCGCCTCGAGGCAATCGACCGCGTCGAGGTTCGGCCGCGCGTGGCCGGCGCCATTCAATCGGTGCACTTCCGCGAAGGCGCGCTCGTCAAGCAAGGCGACCTCCTCGTAACCATCGACCCCGCTCCCTATGCGGCGGCAGTCGCGCAGGCGCAGGCGCAGGTCGGAGCGGCGGAAGCCAGACTAGATCTGGCCAAGGTCGAACTCGACCGCGGCCATAGGCTCTCGGACAACCGCACGATTTCCCAGAGCGATC
The DNA here is from genome assembly GCF_052113965.1 of Rhizobium sp. RAF56. Classification (NCBI taxonomy): domain Bacteria; kingdom Pseudomonadati; phylum Pseudomonadota; class Alphaproteobacteria; order Hyphomicrobiales; family Rhizobiaceae; genus Rhizobium; species Rhizobium sp. RAF56. The sequence continues at coordinate 205,443 of NZ_JBFRDU010000002.1, read as the reverse complement.
TCGACCAGCGAGCCGGCGCCTTCAGCGAGGCGAACGCCAACCTGAAGGCCGCGCAGGCGGCATTGCAGACGGCGCAGCTGAACCTCGATTACACCGAGGTTCATGCCCCCATCGCCGGGCGTGTCGGCAAGCTGGAGGTGACGGTCGGCAATCTCGTCGCCGCCGGTTCGGCTTCGCCTGCGCTGACGACGCTGGTTTCGGTCAATCCGATCTACGCCGGCTTCAATGCCAGCGAGCAGGTGGTGACCAAGGCTCTCAGCGAAATTGCCTCTGACGATGGCGCCAACCCGCCGGTCGAACAGATCCCGGTGGAGATCGGGACAAGCAATGACGAGGGCACGCCGATCGTCGGGCGCCTCCAGCTCATCGGCAACCAGGTGGACGCTGCAAGCGGCACCATCGGCGTCCGCGCGGTGTTCGACAATCCCGGCGGTCGATTGATCCCAGGGCAATTCGTGCGGGTGCGCATGGGCGAACCGAAGGCGGAAAACCGGCTGACGATCAGCGAGCGCGCGATCGGCACCGACCAGGACAAGAAGTTCGTCTTGGTTGTCGGCGCGGATAACAAGGCCGCCTATCGTCAAATCGTGCTCGGCGGTGCTGCCGACGGCATGCGGATCGTGGAATCCGGCCTCAACGCCGGCGACCGCATCATCGTCAACGGCCTCCAGCGTGTGCGGCCGGGCGCCCTAGTCGATCCGCAGCCGGAACAGAAGGTCGCTGCCGCAAAGTAGCGGTTCATGGCCGGAGACCACGGTTTCCGGCCAACGCTTTTCCCGATCTGTGGAATGCCGCCGGTACTGCCGTGCGGCGCCAAGAACCTTATGTCGCCTGGAAAGGGCTCTGACATGAACTTTTCCCGTTTCTTCATCGACCGCCCGGTCTTCGCCGGGGTTTTGTCGATCCTCATTCTGGTGGCTGGTTTGATCGGTCTCAAGCTGCTGCCGATCTCCGAATATCCGGAGGTCGTGCCGCCGTCGATCGTCGTGCGCGCCATTTATCCCGGCGCCAACCCGAGCGTCATCGCCGAGACCGTGGCGACCCCGCTCGAAGAGCAGATCAACGGCGTCGAGGGCATGCTTTACATGTCCAGCCAGGCGACGTCCGATGGTGTGCTCACCGTGACCGTCACCTTCAAGCTCGGCACCGATCCGGACAAGGCACAGCAGCTGGTGCAGAACCGTGTCAGCCAGGCCGAGCCGCGCCTGCCGGTGGAAGTGCGCACGCTCGGCATCACGACGGTCAAGAGCTCGCCCAATTTCATCATGGTCGTCAACCTGATCTCTACCGACGGCAACTCCGACATCACCTATCTTCGCAACTATGCGACCTTGAACATCAAGGACAGGCTCGCCCGCATCGAGGGCGTCGGACAGGTGCAGGTCTTCGGCGCCGGCGACTATTCCATGCGCGTCTGGATCGATCCGCAGAAGGCGGCCGAGCATAATCTCGCCGCCAGCGATATCAGCAACGCGATCAGCTCGCAGAACGTCCAGGCCGCCGCCGGCATCATCGGCGCGTCGCCAAGCAAGCCCGGCGTCGATCTGCAGCTGAATGTGAACGCTCAAGGCCGTCTGCGCACGCCCGAGGAATTCGGCAACATCATCGTCAAGGCCGGCGCCAATGGCGAGATCACCCGCCTTCGCGACGTCGCCCGCATCGAGCTCGGCGCTGCCGACTATACCTTGCGCTCGCTGCTCGACGGCAAGCCCGCCGTTGCCGTCGCGGTGCTTCAGGCTCCAGGTTCGAACGCCATCGAAATCGCAGACCAGGTCCGCGCGACGATGGACGAGCTGCAGCTCGCCATGCCGGCGGGCGTCAAGTACGACATCGTCTACGACACCACGAAGTTCGTGCGCGCCTCGATCGAGAAGGTCATCGACACGCTGCTCGAAGCCGTGGCGCTCGTCGTCCTCGTCGTCATCCTGTTCCTGCAGACCTGGCGTGCCTCGATCATTCCGCTGATCGCGGTTCCGGTGTCGATCATCGGCACGTTCGCGGTCATGTATGCCTTCGGCTTTTCGATCAATGCGCTCAGTCTCTTCGGGCTGGTGCTGGCGATCGGTATCGTCGTCGACGATGCGATCGTGGTTGTCGAAAACGTCGAACGCAACATCGAGAACGGGCTCAGTCCGCGGGCCGCGACCTACAAGGCCATGAAGGAAGTCTCCGGCCCGATCATCGCGATCGCGTTGGTGCTGGTTGCGGTGTTCGTGCCGCTCGCCTTCATTTCTGGCCTTTCCGGCCAGTTCTATCGGCAGTTCGCGCTGACGATCGCGATCTCAACCGTCATTTCCGCCCTCAACTCGCTGACGCTTTCTCCAGCGCTGGCAGCCCTTCTCCTGAAGGAGCACAACGCGCCGAAGGATTGGCTGACGCGGTTCATGGACGCGATTTTCGGCTGGTTCTTCCGCGGCTTCAACCGCGCCTTCGGCGCCGGTTCGAACTACTACGGCAAGGGCGTCTCCGGGCTGGTATCGCGCAAGAGCGTCGTGATGGTGATCTATCTCGTGCTGGTCGGCGCCACCTACAGCCTGTTCAACGCTGTTCCCGGCGGCTTCGTGCCGTCGCAGGACAAGCAGTATCTGATCGGTTTTGCCCAGCTGCCGGATGCCGCAAGCCTCGACCGCACGGAGGACGTCATCAAGCGCATGACCGACATCGCGCTTGCTCAGCCGGGTGTTGCCCATGCGATCGCCTTCCCGGGTTTGTCGATCAACGGCTTCACCAACTCCTCGAACGCCGGCATCGTCTTCGTGACGCTGAAGGACTTCGACGAGCGCAAGACGCCCGATCTTTCGGGCGGCGCAATCGCGATGCAGCTGAACCAGAAGTTCGGCGCCATCCAGGATGCGTTCATCGCCATGTTCCCGCCGCCGCCGGTCAACGGTCTCGGCACGACGGGCGGCTTCAAGCTGCAGATCGAGGATCGCGCCGGCCTCGGTAACCGGGCGCTTGACGATGCGACCAAGGCGGTGATTGCCAAGGCCTATCAGACGCCCGAACTCGCCGGCATATTCTCGAGCTATCAGATCAACGTGCCGCAGCTCTTTACCGATCTCGACCGCTCCAAGGCCGAGCAGCTCGGAGTTTCCGTCACCGACGTCTTCCAGACGCTGCAGATCTATCTCGGTTCGCTCTACGTGAACGACTTCAACGCGTTCGGACGCACCTACAGCGTCCGTGTGCAGGCCGACGCCAAATTCCGCGCACAGCCGGAAGATATCGGCCAATTGAAGGTACGCTCGGCGTCCGGCCAGATGATCCCGCTTTCCGCGCTCCTGAAGGTGGAGCCGAGCACCGGTCCTGAGCGCACGAACCGCTACAACGGGTTCCTCGCGGCCGATATCAACGGTGGTCCGGCACCCGGCTTCTCGTCAGGCCAGGCGCAGGCGGCAATCGAGAAGATCCTGCACGAGACCCTGCCGCCCGGCATCGACTTCGAGTGGACGGATCTGACCTATCAGCAGATCCTTGCGGGTAATTCGAGCGTCATCGTCTTCCCGTTGGCCCTGCTGCTCGTCTTCCTGGTGCTTGCCGCCCAGTATGAAAGCCTGACGCTGCCGCTTGCGATCATCATGATCGTGCCGATGGGCGTGCTGGCTGCCTTGACCGGTGTCTGGCTGACCGGGGGAGACAACAACATCTTTACCCAGATCGGCCTGGTCGTCCTTGTCGGCCTCTCGGCGAAGAACGCGATCCTGATCGTGGAATTCGCCCGCGAGTTGGAATTCGAGGGTCGCACTCCGGTCCAGGCGGCGGTCGAGGCGAGCCGTCTGCGCCTGCGGCCGATCCTGATGACGTCGATGGCCTTCATCATGGGCGTCGTGCCGCTGGTGACGTCGACCGGCGCGGGTGCCGAAATGCGTGCCGCCATGGGCGTCGCCGTCTTCTCGGGCATGATTGGCGTCACCTTCTTCGGCATCTTCATGACGCCGGTCTTCTACGTGCTGATCCGCCGCCTCTCGGGCAACCGGCCACTGATCCAGCACAAGGAAGCGGAGCATGAAAGCGAGGCGCCGGTCATCCGCCTGGCGGCCGAATAGCCGATAACGAGCCGGGCATTTTGACCCCGTGCCCTGGCGCGGCGGGCGGGACCTTCAGGTTCCGCCCGTTTTTCGTTTGAGATCGGCTCGACAGCGGGATAGCCGGATGCGATGAAGAGCGGGGCGGTGCCAATGGGAGATGCAGATCATGAACGCGTTTCCGGAAGTCTATCTCGTACGGCATGGCGAAACGGCATGGAGTGCGACCGGCAGGCACACCGGCCGGAGCGACATTCCCCTGACGCCGGCGGGTGAAGAGGCGGCGCGCAAGCTCGTCGACAGGCTGGACGGCCTTGCACCGACAGCGGTTTGGTCGAGCCCTTCGTCGCGGGCGCAGAACACGTGCGAGCTTGCCGGCTTCGGCGACGCCCGTGTGGTCAAGCCTGACCTCGCCGAATGGGACTATGGCGCCTATGAGGGATTGACCAGCAAACAGATCCTCGCCGAGCGCCAAGGGTGGCAGCTTTTTCGGGATGGATGTCCCAAGGGAGAGACGGCCGCGGATGTCGCCACGCGGGCCGACCGCGTCATCGCCGAAGCCCGCGGCGCATCCGGAACGGTCCTGATCTTTTCCAGCTCGCATTTCCTTCGCGTGCTTGCCGCCCGTTGGCTCGGATTGCCGCCTCAGCAAGGGGCGCTCTTCGTGCTGGATACGACGAGCATCAGCGTCGTCGGCTATGAGCATGACCTGACGGAGCCCGTCATTAGGCGCTGGAACCAGCGATAGCTGGGAACCAAACGAGGTCCTGCCGCCTTTCTTATCAAAACAGGAGAAGGCGATGAAAGCAAACGACCAGAACGTCAAGCCGGAGCAGCGCCGGCCCAAGGGTGTGCATCCCATTCCCGAGAAGCCGGAGCCTGCGGACGAGGAATCCCGGGCGACGCCCGTCGTACAGCCGGCCGGCGCCAAGGACGAGAGCGAACCTCCTGTCGTCAATCCGGTGACAGGCGCACCCTTCTGATCGGCCGGCCGCGATTTTGATTTTGCAAGATCCCGCCCGCAGTCTATCACAGGCGGCAAGGTTCTGCCGCTCGACGCGGCAAGGCCCGTGCAGGCTGTGAGGAGGGCAGGATGCATATCGCAATCATCGGGGCGGCCGGGATGATCGGCCGAAAGCTGGCGGCACGCCTCGTGGCGGAGAGGGACGTTGCCGGTCAGGCGTTGTCGCGCCTGACCCTATTGGATGTTGTTCATCCCGAGGTTCCGGAGACCTTTGCGGGAACGGTCGACGCTTCCATCGCGGATCTTTCCTCGCCGGGGGTGGCGGCAAGGATCGTTGCCGGCCGGCCCGACATCATCTTTCATCTCGCCGCGATCGTTTCAGGTGAAGCCGAGCTCGATTTCGAGAAGGGCTACCGGATCAACCTCGACGCGGCGAGGGCGCTTTTCGAGGCGATACGCCTGGAAAACGCCAAGGACGGCTATAGGCCGCGCGTCATCTTCACCTCTTCCATCGCCGTCTTCGGCGCACCCTTGCCGCTGCCGATACCGGATGATTTTCACCTGACGCCATTGACCAGCTACGGCACGCAGAAGGCGATTACCGAATTGCTCCTCGCCGACTACAGCCGTCGTGGCTTTATCGACGGCATCGCTATCCGGCTGCCGACCATCTGCATCCGCCCCGGCAAGCCGAACCGCGCCGCGTCGGGCTTCTTCTCGAGCATTCTGCGCGAGCCGCTCGCAGGTATGGAAGCCGTCCTGCCGGTGCCGGATACCGTCCGGCATTGGCACGCTTCGCCGCGCGCAGCGGTCGGCTTCCTCATCCATGCCGCCTCTATCGATCTTGGTTCTCTCGGCGCGGGCCGCAGCCTGACGATGCCTGGCATCTCCGCCACCGTGGGCGAGCAGATCGAAGCGCTGCGCCGGGTTGCAGGGGAAAAGGCGGTAAGCCTGATCCGCCGCGAGCCGGACGAACTCATCATGCGCATCGTTGCGGGCTGGCCGCAGGGCTTCGAGGCTAAAATGGCGCTGGCGCTCGGCTTTACGGCGGAGGCCTCGTTCGACGACATTATTCGCGTCCACATCGAGGACGAAATGGGAGGAAGCTTGTAATGGTGGCGGCAAAGCCAAGGATCGCCTTTCTCGGAACAGGCCTGATGGGTGCGCCGATGGCGCGACGGCTGCTGGCAGCGGGCTTTCCGGTCGTCGTCTGGAATCGCGACCTGGCCAAGGCTTCTGTCCTCGCGTCAGACGGTGCCATCGTCGCCAACACGGCGGCGGAGGCGGCAGGCGGCGCGTCTGTGGTGATCACCATGCTGACGGACGGCAACGTCGTCGGCGAGGTGCTCTTCGGAAGCGGCGGCGTCGCGGATGTCCTCGACAAGGGAGCAACCGTGATCGACATGAGCTCGATTGCCCCGCCGATCGCACGCAGTCACGCAACAAGGCTCGCCGAGCGCGGCATCAGGCATGTCGATGCTCCGGTTTCCGGCGGCGTCGTTGGCGCCTCGGCCGGAACGCTCGCGATCATGGCTGGCGGCGAGGCGGCGACCATCGAAGCGCTGGCGGACGTATTCGCACCGCTTGGCCGCGTCACCCATGTCGGCCCGAGCGGCACCGGCCAGCTGGCCAAGCTCGGCAACCAGCAGATCGTTGCCATCACTATAGGCGCGATCGCCGAAGCCATGATGCTGATCGAGGCGGGCGGCGGATCGCGCGAGGCCTTCCGCAACGCCATTCGCGGCGGCTTCTGCGAAAGCCGCATTCTTGAACTGCATGGCCAGCGCATGGTTGCGCGGGAGTTTCAGCCGGGCGGCACGTCCCGCAACCAGTTGAAGGATCTCGACGCCGTCATGGCGGCGGCCGGGGCTCTCTCCCTCGCTTTGCCGCTCACCGAGGCGGTTCACGCCGAGTTTGCCGACTTCGTGGCCCAAGGCGGCGGCGAAAAGGATCACAGCGCCCTCATTCTCTACCTCGAGGACAAAAACAGGCGCGCGTAAACTCCTTGATTGCGGCCGGATGCCTGTTAGATTTGAGGGGAGTATGTTGTTGCTACGCGTGCGTTCATAAGGGGCGCTTAAACAAGCAGCCGCTATGATCGTCGTCAAAGCTCGCCATTCCCGCATCTGTGATTGGAGCTGTCCGCGGTGGCAAGAAGAACGTCGCGTCGGTCCGAACAGGAATTCCAGGATCTCCTGAGGAGGCTGGAATTGGCTTTGCACGCATCGCAAATCGGCGTGTGGGAGCACAACCTCGCCACCGAAGAGATCGTCTGGGATCTGCAGATGCACCGCATTTACGCCACAGGCGAGACGAGGCGGCGGATCTCTGCCGCCATGTGGCGCGATGCGATCCATCCCGACGACAGGGACCGGGCCGTCGACGAGTTTCGTGACGCGGCCGCGACAAAGGACCTCTATGACTCGGCATTTCGTATCGTGCTGGCGAACGGGGAGGTTCGCCACCTGCGGTCGCGCGGGCACTTCTACGAGGGGCGGGCCGGAGCGCCTTCCTATATCGGCGCTGAATGGGACGTCACGTCGGACGTTCTGCTCAATCGCGCCCTGGAGGATCAGAAGGCGATTGCCGAGGCCCGCGCCTTCATGCTGGAGCGCAGCAGGATCCACATCGAGCACGCCGCCGATCACGACTATCTGACGGGCTTGCCCAACCGCCGGTATTTCGACCGGCGCTTCATGGAGATGCTTGCCGACGAGACGATCGACAATATCGCGATCCTGCATTTCGATCTCGACGGCTTCAAGCAGATCAACGACAAGTCCGGCCACGCCGCCGGCGACACTTTTCTGAAGCGCGCCGCGGAGAGAATTTCGAGCGCGGTTACAGAACGCGACATCGTCGCGCGCATCGGCGGCGACGAGTTCGTGGCGGTTCTGACCAATGTTGCGGACGCGGACGCGCTGTTGAATTTTGCGGAGGAGATGAACGGGATCTTGCGGCGCGCGGTGCGGGTCGGACAGGAGACGATGCGCAGCGGGGCTTCCGTCGGCGTGGCATGGAGCAGCCGGGAGGCTGCGACAAACCTGCTCGCCGATTCCGATCTTGCGCTCTTTCAAGCAAAGAAGCTCGGGCGAAACCGCGTCGAGCTTTTCACCTCGGAGCTTCAGGCGGACCTGCATCAGGCACGGCAACTCGCCGAGGACCTGCAGATTGCACTCGAGCGCGGCCAGATCGAACCCTTCTACCAGGTTCAGGTGGATGCGCGCTCACGACGTGTCGTCGGTCTCGAAGCGCTGGCGCGCTGGCATCATCCGGCGCGCGGCATTCTCTCGCCCGGTGCCTTCCTCAAGATCAGCGACGAGAACGGCCGCACCGCGGAGATCGACGACGTCATCCTCAGACACGTCCTCGACGATCGCCTCGAATGGGAAAAGCAGGGCATAGCGCCACCCCGCGTTTCCGTGAACATTTCGGTCAATCGCCTGGCCGACCCGCAGCTCGTCGACAATCTGCTTGCGATGAACATACCGCCGGGAACGCTGGTGTTCGAACTGGTGGAGACCATTTTTCTCGATGATTTCGATGACGGAATGCTGGCGAACATCGAGACGATCAAGGCGATGGGGATCGAGATCGAGATCGACGATTTCGGCTCCGGGCATGCATCCCTGGTCGGCCTCGTCAAGCTGAAGCCGAAACGGCTGAAGATCGATCGTCAGCTCGTGGCCGCGATCACCGTCTCGGAGAAGCAGCGACGACTGCTTGCCTCCATCGTCGAGATTGCCAAGGTCGTCGGAGTAGAGGTCGTGGCAGAGGGCGTTGAATCCGAGGAGCACGCCCTTACGCTCGCCCGCATGGGTTGCGATATTTTGCAAGGCTATGCAATCGGCCGGCCGGTTTCACGGGCGGAAATAACCGAGCTTCTGGCCGCTCGACAAGAGGCCGACAGCGAGCTTGCTGTCGTCACATAATATTGAGCAGCCGTATCAGGCCGTAGCTGATTGCGCCAAGCATCGCGACCGAGAGCGTGGCGACCATGATTACCCTGCCGCCGGCATGCGCGATCGACCGGACATCGACGGATAGACCGAGCGCCGCCATCGCGATGACGGTGAGAATGGTCGAGACATGGGCGATCGGCAACAACGCGGCCTGGGGGATGAAATCAAGCGAACGAAGCGCCATCATGCCGAGGAATCCAAGGATGAACCACGGCACCATCGCAGGGCGACGGATCCCCGGCTGCAGCTTTTCGCCGTTCCTCATGAGAATGCCCAGCATGAACGTGATCGGGCCGAGCATCAGCACCCGCACCAGCTTGACCAACGTCCCCGTTTGGACACCGAGCAAACCCACCGGCGCCGTCGCCGCCAGCACCTGCGGCACGGCATAGACGGTCATGCCGGCCAATATGCCGTATTGCGACACCGATAGACCGCCATGGAAATAAAGCATCGGCAGCAGGAACACCGCCAGCACCCCGAGCACGGCCGTGAAGGCAAGCGACGCGGCAATATCCTCCGGGCCAGCGCGCAAAACAGGGGCGACGGCGACGATCGCGGAATTGCCGCAGATCGAGTTGCCGCAGGCGATCAAGGCGGCAAGCTTCGGAGCGAGCCCGAACAGCCGGCCGATCAGATAGCTCACGGCGACGGATATGAGCACGACGACGGCGATACCGCCGACAAGCGCCAAGCCCGCGCCCCGGATCGCCGAAAGGCTGATCGACGCGCCGAGCAGGACGATGGCGATTTCCAGCGGCCGCTTGGCGGCGAAGTCGATGCCGATACGCGTGCCGACGCCAAGCGGCCAAACCGTTCTGACGGCGATGCCGATCGCGATGGCGAGCAGCAAGCCCTCAATCCATCGCCCGCCGAGAAGTCCGATCTCGGCGTACTCGGCCACTGAGGCGAGCGTTGCAACGCCGACGCTCAGAGCGAGCCCGGGATAGACGGATCGAGGCGAAAGTGAAGGTGACATGGTGTGTGGTCTATTTCTGCAGGATGCGGCTTTTGCGCAAATATCCCACTGTCGATCGTGTACATCCATAGAATATCATTCTATGTTTTGTTCGATAAAATAGAATGATCGTCCATGACCTTCGAGCAGCTCGCCATATTCGTCGCAGTCGCCGAGCGTGAGCATTTGACCCGCGCGGCAGAAGCCATCAACCTGACGCCATCGGCAGTGAGCGCCGCCATCAAGAACCTTGAAGCCTTCTATGGCGTGGAGCTTTTCCATCGGGTGGGCCGGCATATCGAGCTTACGGAAGTCGGCCGCGGTTTCCTTGGCGAGGCGAAGGCGACGCTTGCCCGCGTTCGCTCGGCAGAGCTGATGTTGTCGGAGTTCGGCGGCTTGCAGCGCGGATCCCTGCGCGTTTCAGCGAGCCAAACGATCGCCAGCTACTGGCTGCCACCGATCCTTATGCGCTTCCATGCCGATCATCCCGGCATTGAGCTCGAACTGACGATCGGCAACACGCGAACCGTCTCCCAAGCCGTGCTCGAGGGCAGTGCCGAACTGGGCTTCGTCGAAGGAGCGATCGACGCGCCCGCGCTGTCGGCAAGGGCGATAGCGCGGGATGCGCTGGTGATCGTCGTCTCGCCGGCTCACCCCTGGGCCGATGGACGCAAGCTCGACGTCGACGACATCGTCAGCGGCGGCCCGTGGGTGATGCGGGAAGAAGGCTCCGGCACGCGCTCGGAATTCGAGGCGGCGATCAGCAGGCTTTCCCGGTCGCCGCGAGATCTCAACGTGGCGCTGGTGTTGCCATCGAACGAGGCGGTGCTTTCTGCCATCCGCGCCGGCTCGTGTGCGGCGGCCATATCGAGCGCTGCGGCCGGGCTATATCTGCAGGAGGGACTGCTCGTTCGCGCCGCTTTCGATCTGCCCGGACGCGATTTCCGGCTGCTGCGACACAAGGAGCGTCATGCCAGCAAGGCCGCAGCCGCCCTCGAGGCGCTTTGCAAGGATTTCAGCTCGCCGGCTTGAAGGGGGTCATTCCGTCCGCCGCTGTCCCGCTATCAGCAGCTCGACCTCGTGGCGATAGAGCATCGCCTCGATATCGCTCGGCGGCCGCTGGTCCGTTACCAGCATGTCGTAGGTGGAGGGGTCATCGATAACGATGGGCGCCGTGCGGCCAAACTTGTTGCTGTCGGCGACGATGATGCGGTTTTCCGCCCGCCGCGCCGCCTCGCGCGAATACTCTGCCTCATCCAGGTCATGTAGCATGAAACCGGCCGTCGCGTTGACGGCGCCGACGGAGAGTATCGCATGGCGCACGTTGAAGCGGCGCAGGAAGTTCAGCGCTTCCGCGCCGAAGGCGCCGCCGTCGTGGCTGCGCAACTCGCCCCCGGCGAAGAACACGCGGTTGCCATTGCGCGTCGCCAACGCGTGCGCCACCGAGACGGCGTTGGTAACGACGAAAAGGTTCTGGTGCTTCTGCAACGCCACGGCGATGAAGGCGGTCGTGGAGCCGATGTCGAGGAACAGAGTGTCGCCGTTCTCGATCAGGTTCGCGACCTGCGCGGCAATCAAACGTTTGGCTTCCGGATTTTCGTTCATGCGAAAGTGCAGCGGCTGCTCGATGATGGAGTCCTTGATGTGGACGCCGCCATGGACCTTCGTCACAAGTCCATTCGCCTCTAACGTGCGGATATTCCGCCGGATCGTTTCTTCGGAAACTGCCAGTCTTTCGGCAAGAAACTGAATGCGGCTTGCGCCGCCGGCAAGGCGAAGCTCTTCGAGAATCTCGCGCTCTCTGTGATTCGCGTGCATTGGCGTCTGCTCGGCACCTGACATTCCACCAACCTCTATCTTCCCGCGCCTATGTTAGATCTATGTCATAGTATAATCGCCGGAAAGTATCTTCTCGTGATTTTGACACGAAATCGCGTCATTCTCCCTGTCTTTTAGGCGTATAAATCAACAAAAAGCCAAAACGGTGTTTTAATCTGTGGCCGCTTCTTGACAGTGCGACTTTTGTGACAAACCTTCACGATCAAGCGGCGGACGAGCTCGGGAGGAGCGATGAGCGTAACACCCGAAGACCGGATAAAGGCTCTGGACATCTGGAATGGGCCAATCGAGATCGTTGCCCTGCCCGGCGGCATCACCAACCGCAACTATCTCGTTTCCCAGCAAAATCGCCGTTTTGTCGTCCGTCTCGGCGCAGACATCGCCATTCACCACATCAGCCGCGCCAACGAGCTTGCGGCGAGCCGCGCGGCTTTCGACGCCGGCATTTCGCCAGCCGTCGTTCACCATGCGCCGGGTGTCCTCGTCCTCGACTATGTCGACGGCAGGCCTCTTTCCGCCGAGGACATCCGCCATCCGGCAACGCTTTCCCGGATCGTGTCGTTGGTTCGCCGCTGCCATCAGGAAGTTCCAAGACATTTTCGCGGACCGGCTGCAATATTCTGGGTTTTTCATGTTGTACGCGACTATGCCGCACTGCTGAAAAACGCCGGCAGCCGCCATACGCCGTTGCTTTCCGCGCTGATGGAAAAGACAGACATCCTAGAGCGCGCCGCCGGTCCCTTCGAGATTTCCTTCGGCCATAACGATCTGCTCGCCAACAACTTCCTCGATGACGGCGAGCGCCTGTGGCTGATCGACTGGGACTATGCCGGCTTCAATACGCCGCTTTTCGATCTCGGCGGTCTTTCGTCGAACAACGAGCTGTCGCTCCCGCAGGAAGGAGCGATGCTTGAGGCCTATTTCGGCGAGGCTCCGAACGCAGACCTCTGGCGGCGCTACAAGGCCATGAAGTCGGCCTCGCTGTTGCGCGAGAGCTTGTGGAGCATGGTATCGGAAATCCATTCCACCATCGATTTTGATTACGCCGTCTACACGACGGAGAACCTGACGCGCTTCACGCGCGCCTATGATGATTTTCGCGATGCCGAGGTCTTGGAATGAAAGAACTACCGACAACCGCCAAGGCAATCGTGATCGGCGGCGGCATCATTGGCTGCTCCACCGCCTACCATCTGGCCAAGTTGGGCTGGACGGATACGGTGCTGCTTGAGCGCAAGAAACTCACCTCTGGCACCACCTTTCATGCGGCCGGCCTTGTGGGACAGCTGCGCAGCAACGCCAACATCACCCAGCTGCTCGGCTATTCGGTCGACCTCTACAAGCGGCTGGAGGCGGAGACCGGTCTTGCCACCGGCTGGAAGATGAATGGCGGCCTGAGGCTTGCTTGCAACGAGGAGCGCTGGACCGAGGTCAAGCGCCAGGCGACGACCGCGCAATCCTTCGGCCTCAACATGCAGCTGCTTACCCCCAGCGAGGCTCAGGATCTCTGGCCGCTGATGGAAGTGGACGACGTGATCGGGGCCGCTTATCTGCCGACCGATGGGCAGGCCAATCCCTCAGACATCACCCAGGCGCTCGCCAAGGGCGCGCGTATGGCGGGGGTCTCTATTTTCGAGGATACGGAGGTTCTCGACATCGAAATCGAGAAGGGAAAAATCCGTGCCGTCGTCACCGATCGCGGCAGGATCGAATGCGAGAGGGTCGTCGTCTGCGCGGGTCAGTGGACACGGAGCCTCGCCGCCCGCGTCGGCGTCAACGTGCCGCTCGTCTCGGTCGAGCATCAGTATCTCATTACCGAATCCTTCGGCGTGCCCTCGAACCTGCCGACGCTGCGCGATCCCGACCGGCTGACCTACTACAAGGAAGAGGTCGGCGGCCTCGTCATGGGCGGCTATGAGCCCGATCCGATCGCATGGGCGACCGGCGGAATTCCGGAAGACTTCCACTACACGCTGCTCAACAGCAATTTCGACCATTTCGCACAGATCATGGAGCAGGCGCTCGCGCGTGTGCCCGCCCTCGAAACCGCCGGCGTCAAGCAGTTGCTCAACGGGCCGGAGAGCTTCACGCCTGACGGCAACTTCATCCTGGGCGAGGCGCCGGAGCTGAAGAACTTCTTCGTCGGCGCCGGGTTCAACGCGTTCGGGATCGCATCGGCCGGCGGCGCCGGCATGGCGCTTGCCGAATGGGTAGCGAAGGGCGAGCCGCCCTACGATCTCTGGCCCGCCGATATCCGCCGCTTCGGACGCCCGCATTTCGACACCGACTGGGTGCGCACGCGAACACTCGAAGCCTATGGCAAGCATTACACCATGGCTTGGCCGCATGAGGAGCATTCGAGCGGTCGTCCCTGCCGCAAGTCGCCGCTCTATGACCGGCTGAAGGCGCAAGGGGCCTGCTTCGGCGAAAAACTCGGCTGGGAGCGGCCGAACTGGTTTGCCGATCTTTTCGCGGGCGAGGAACCGAAGGATATTTACAGCTACGGCCGGCAGAACTGGTTCGAGGCCGTGGGCCGAGAGCATAGGGCCGTGCGCGAGGCGGCCGTCATCTTCGATCAGACCTCCTTTGCCAAGTTCGTGGTCAAGGGGCGCGACGCGGAGGCGGCGCTGAGCTGGATTGCCGCCAACGACGTGACCAAGCCGGTCGGTTCGCTGACCTACACCCAGATGCTCAACGATCGCGGCGGCATCGAATGCGACGTGACGGTCGCGCGCATGGCCGAGAACGAGTTCTACATCGTGACCGGCACCGGCTTTGCGACCCACGACTTCGACTGGATCGCCAAGAACATTCCGGCCGGTATGCATGCGGAAGTGGTGGACGTCACGTCAGCCTATTCCGTCCTGTCGCTGATGGGGCCGAATGCGCGCGCCATCCTGGAGAAGGTGACGAGCGCTGAGGTATCGAATGCCGCTTTCCCGTTCGGCCGGGTCAGGACGATCGGAATAGCCGGTTGTCCTGTGAGAGCGTTGCGGATCACCTATGTCGGCGAACTCGGCTACGAGTTGCATGTGCCTGTCGAATATGCGGCGACCGTCTACGACGCGTTGATGGAGGCCGGTCGCCACCAGGGGCTCGTCAATGCCGGCTATCGGGCGATCGAAAGCTGCCGGCTGGAAAAGGGCTATCGTGCCTGGGGATCCGACATCGGCCCGGACCATACGCCGGTGGAGGCGGGGCTCGCCTGGGCGGTGAAGACCGGCAAGACTATCACCTTCCGCGGCCGCGAGGCCATCGAGCGCCAGCTCGCATCCGGCGTCAAGAAGATGCTCGCCTCATTTGTCCCCGACGATCCCGAAACCGTCCTGCTGGGCCGCGAAACCATTTACCGCAACGGCGAGCGGGTCGGCTGGCTGTCGAGCGGCGGCTTCGGCTATACGCTCGGCAAGCCGATCGGCTACGGCTATGTCCGCAACGCTTGCGGCGTGACCGAGGATTTTGTTCTTTCGGGAAGCTACGAACTCGATGTCGCAAGGCGCCGCGTGCCTTGCACGGTGTCGATGCGGCCGCTTTATGATCCGAAAATGCTTAGGGTGAAGGCGTAACGGCCGCGCTAGGATCGTAGCAGTTCGCTTTTGCCAGCATCTAGCGGCAAGAGAGCAGTATTCTCGACAGATAGGTCGATGCTGGCCGCGCTGTGTCGCCCGGCCCCCCATCCTGGGGTTCGCCAGGTGTCAGGGTTTGCGGTTTGGTCCTTGGCCAAAAGGACTGACGTAAGACCTTGTATTCGCGGACAGCCATTGCCGCAAAGATGGCCAAGATCGCGCAAAGGATTAGTCTGCCGGCGGTGTCTGCGACAATGAGACGCGGCGCAAATACCAGTAAGCTGATGACATATACAGGAAGCGGGAAAACGGCTCGTATGATCGTGGCGGCTGACGGCTGTCCCTTTGATGGCTGACAGTCGATAGGTGGTTTGTCGTTCGACGTGTGCCCCCATATTTGCGGATCTCGGCCATATCTCCACACGCCTAGCCAAATGAACACCAAGAGTGCTAGTGCGACAACGGCGACTAAAGGCGAGCCGACGGGAAGATTTGCAGATCCCGCCCGCAGCCTCTGCCCAAATTCAGCGGACAGCACGAGGGAGAGGGCGGTGCATAGCCAGGAAAACCCGCGCCAATATTTGGCATCTCCGACGGGGAATTTGAACGCATAGCACAGCAGCGCGATGCAAACGGGAAACGACAGGACCCAAATCAGCGGAGTTAGCGCTCCTGAGAATCCCGTCGTGTATACTTCCGCAACGATGCGCAGCTGAAAATAAAGCCAGAGAATAGCAAACAATTTCCAGCGCAAGTGACCGCTCCCGATGGATCTTCTATACCGTATGGTTGTTACCAATTTCTGAACATATCGCAAAAGCTGTACCGATGGGTGATAGGCGGGCGCAGGTTCCTTGACTTGGCTGATTGTCTGTCTTCAATCGCGAGACGAATTGGGTGGAAGGGGACGGAATGGTCGAGGCAGGTGTAAAGCTCGAAGAAAGCTGGAAGCTGGCCCTATCGGCCGAGTTCGCCGACCCCTATATGAGCCAGCTCAGGGCTTTTCTTGTCGAGGAAAAGCAGCGCGGCAAGACCATCTTTCCGCGCGGTCCCGAATATTTCCGCGCGCTGGATTTGACGCCGCTTTCCGAGGTCAAGGTGGTGATCCTCGGGCAGGATCCCTATCACGGGGCGGGGCAGGCGCATGGGCTGTGCTTCAGCGTCCGGCCGGGCGTGCGCATCCCGCCCTCGTTGGTCAATATCTACAAGGAGATGCAGAGCGATCTCGGCATTGCCCCGGCGCGCCACGGCTTTCTTGAAAGCTGGGCGAGCCAGGGCGTGCTGCTTTTAAACAGCGTCTTGACGGTGGAGGAGGCGCGCGCGGCCTCGCACCAGGGCAAGGGTTGGGAGCGCTTCACCGATGCCGTCATCCGCACCGTCAACGACGAGTGCGACGCGGTGGTCTTCATGCTGTGGGGCTCCTACGCACAGAAGAAAGCGGCCTTCGTCGACACCACCCGCCACCTTGTGCTGAAGGCTCCGCATCCTTCGCCGCTATCGGCCCACAACGGCTTTCTGGGTTGCGGGCACTTTTCCAAGGCCAACGCCTTCCTCCAGTCCCGCGGTCGGGCGCCGATCGACTGGGCGCTGCCGGATGCTCTTCAGCGGGAAGGTTGATCCCACGGATTGACGACCGGAACGCCCGTATCGTCGAAATCGCCGACATTGCGGGTGACGACGATAAGCTCGTGGACGATCGCGGTGGCGGCGATCAACCCATCCGCATCTCCGCGCGGCCGGATTGCAGCCACGCGTCCCCATTCGATCGCGACCCGGTCGGTGATCGGCAATATGCGGTCGCGATGATCCTGACGCAGCTCGCGGAGCCACTCCTCCAGATGCGATGCCGCACGGGGATCCGACTTCCGCTTGAGCGCGATCCCGCGCATGATCTCACCAAGAGTAACGACGCTCAGATATACGCTTTGGGGATCGACGGAGCGCAGCCAGGATAGTGCCTCCCTGCTTCCGCGCCGCGCCTCTGAAATGACGTTGGTGTCGAGGAGATACATCAGAACAGGACGTCACGGCTCGGCGCTTTGCTGCGCGCGGCAACGGCTTCGGCGAGCTCGTCATCCCAGGCCGGCCCTGACAACAGGGCGTCCACCAAGCTCGCCCTTCCGGCCAGCAAAGCGTCGTAGTCATTGGCCGACAATACCACCGCGGCGCGTTCGCCGCGCAGCGTCACGATCTGCGGACCTTCGTCACGTGCCTTTTGCACCACTTTCGAGAATCGGTTCTTGGCGTCTTGCAATTGCCATTCCATCGAGATCTCCTAGCTAGACTGTCTAGATATAGTTTAGCTCGCTTGGCATGCAACATCCTTTTTTCGGCTGCGCGCCGTGAACAATCATTATCGTTGTTCAAGAATTGAAGACAATGCGTTTGGACTATCGGCACTATCGCTTCGGCGCTCGCGAGGCCATTTTCACGCTCATGGAAACGCCCGGTTCGCCGGGCAGAAAAGGGGTTTGAAATGCTCGATCAGATCAAGGGCCTGCATCACGTCACCTCGATGGCGGAGAACGCTCGCACCAACAACCGTTTCTTCACCCACACGCTCGGCCTGCGCCGCGTGAAGAAGACCGTCAATTTCGACGCACCCGACGTCTACCACCTCTACTATGGCGACGAGATCGGCACGCCTGGTTCGGTCATGACCTATTTCCCGTTCCCGAAGATGGCCAAGGGGCGGCCAGGCACCGGCGAGGTCGGAACGACGGTGTTCTCCGTGCCGGAAGGCGCGCTCGGCTACTGGACGAGCCGGCTTGCGCTTCAGGGCGTCGACGGTCTGAAGGAGGATCAATCCTTCGGCCAGAAGCGTCTGCATTTCGCCGGCCCCGACGGCGATGGTTTCGCGCTGGTGGAGGTCAAGAACGACGTCCGCGAGCCCTGGACCCACGGCGGCGTCGATGCCGAAAACGCCATCCGCGGCTTCCACTCCGTCGGCCTGCGGCTGCGCGACGAGGGCGCGACGGATGAGCTTCTGAAATATATGGGCTACGAAGTCGTCGACACCCACGACGGTGTCAAGCGGCTCGCCGTGCCCGGCGGCAATGGTGCTGACTTCGTCGATCTGGAAACCATGCCGAGCATCGGTCGTGCGCTTCCTGGCGCCGGCTCCGTGCATCACGTGGCCTTTGCAGTCGAAAACCGCGAAAAGCAGCTCGAGGTCCGCAAGGCCCTGATGGACACCGGCTACCAGGTGACGCCCGTCATCGACCGCGACTACTTCTGGGCGATCTATTTCCGCACGCCTGGCGGCGTGCTCTTTGAGATCGCCACGAACGAACCGGGCTTCAACCGCGATGAGGATACCGCCCATCTCGGCGAAGCGTTGCAGCTGCCACAGCAGCATCAGCACCTGCGGGCGCTGCTGGAACAGCACCTCGAGCCGCTGGAAGGCTAAGGAGAACGTTATGACCGACAATACGTATGTGCACCGGCTGCGCGCCGGTGCACCGGGAAAGCCGATCTTCTTCGTCTTCCACGGTACCGGCGGCGACGAGAACCAGTTCTTCGATTTCGCGACCCGTCTCCTGCCGGAGGCGACCGTCGTCTCACCGCGCGGCGATGTATCGGAATATGGCGCAGCCCGCTTCTTTCGCCGCACGGGCGAGGGGGTCTACGACATGGCCGATCTCGCCCGCGCGACGGAAAAGATGGCAAGCTACGTCAAGACGCTCGCCGCCGAACACGGCGCGGACCGGATCATCGGCCTCGGCTTCTCGAACGGCGCGAATATTCTCGCCAACGTCTTGATCGAGAAGGGGATATTCGACGCCGCTGTGTTGATGCACCCCCTCATTCCGTTCAAACCGCGCGACAATGCGGCGCTGGCGGGACGCAAGGTGTTGATCACAGCCGGCGAGCGCGATCCGATAGCGCCGGTGGCGCTGACGCGGGGGCTTGCGGACTATTTCGTTGGTCAGAACGCTGAAGTGACGCAGGAATGGCACCCGGGCGGTCACGATATCCGCCCGAACGAGATCGACGCCGTTCGCAACCTCCTTGCCGCATATGCCTGAGTGATCAGCAGACGGCGCGCCGCTTGGTGCGCCGTCTGCTCGCCATTGTGGGTCTTCACGTAGCTTGCTAATGGTCTACCCTTCAAACGATGGAGGGGATTCGCCGTGACGCTCGCCGAGCAGAAACAATATCGCGTGGGTGTCATTTACGTGACGTTGTCGGCGCTTGCGTGGTCGCTTTCCGGCGTTTTCGTGCGGCTGATCCACGCGGATCTGATGACGATCCTCTTCTATCGCGGCATCGTATCGGGCTGCGGTGTTATGCTGCTCTTTCTCTATATCGAACGCGGGCGTGCCTTTGCGATCATTCGCGCCATGCGGGGGCCATCGCTGGCGGCAACGATCTTGTCCTCCGCGTCGATGATCAGCGGTATCGGGTCGATCTATTATGCCTCCGTCGCCGACGCGATGGTGATTTACGCCACGGTTCCCTTCGTCACCGCCGGCGTTGCTTACCTCTTCATCGGAGAGCGCCCGAGCCTGACGACGCTCGGCGCAAGCGTGCTGTCGCTCGGCGGTGTGATCGTCATGCTCGGCGGCGAAAGCGGTGGCGGCGGCGATTGGCTCGGCAAGGCGCTTGCGGGCTTCATGGTGCTGACCGTGGCCGGGCTTGTCGTGGTGATGCGCAAGCATCGCGATGTCCCCATGCTACCGGCCATGGCGGCCTCCGCGTGGCTCTGCTCGCTCGTCACGGTCTGGTTCGCGTCGGCAGCGACGATTTCGGGCGCGGACATCGGGCTGATCATCGCCTTCGGCCTTGTTCAGAATGCGCTTGGGCTCAGCCTCTATACCTTCGGCTCGCGCCTGATCCCGGCTGCCGATGCGAGCCTCCTGACCGCGCTCGAAGTACCTTTGACCGCCTTGTGGGTATGGGTGTTCCTCGGCGAGGCACCTGCGCAAGCCACCCTCATCGGCGGGATCATCGTGTTGATCGCGCTGTTCGGCCATATCATTCTCGAAGTTCGCAGGAACCGCGTCACGGTGGCTATCGTCTGAGCGCTTGCTTTGGAGGACTGGTTGACAACAAAATTATATTGTCTGTAGAAATAATAGAAAATATTGTCGGAACCCGGATTTCATTGGAAAATGCCGACGCTTGAGGGTTTCGGCATAATAGTTTAAGCTTCGACTAAATTAACGGTCGAATGGAAACTCTAGCGATGACCATCAAGACGTCGGCGGCGATCGAAAATTCCATCCCCTTGGGAGATGCGGAGACCGTGCGGTTTGAGTTTCGCGACGCGATGTCCCGCATGGCCGCCGCCGTCAATATCGTCACCACCGATGGTCCCGCCGGCCGCGCGGGCTTTGCCGCGACGGCTGTCTGCAGCGTCAGCGACAGTCCTCCGACCTTGCTCGTCTGCCTCAATCGCGGCGCTTCCGTGCACCGGGCCGTGACGGCGAACGGCGTGCTTTGTGTCAACGTCCTGGCGGAGCGCCATCAGAATCTGTCACGCCTCTTCGGCGGTAAGACGCCTGCCGACGAGCGGTTCGCCGCGGCCAAATGGCTGGCGCTCTCCACGGGCTCGCCGGTTCTCGAAGATGCCCTCGTCTCGTTCGACTGCCGCATCGTCCACCGCGCCGACGGCGGCACGCACGACGTGCTGATGTGCGAGGTGGATGCGATCCGCCGCCGCGACGGCGGGCAGGGCCTTGTCTATTTCGACCGCAGCTACCATCCCGCCGGCTGACAGCGGGGCGAGGGCCGAAGTCGGCCCCGAGATCACCGCGAGTTCAATAGTGCTCCTGGTACCACTCGACGAAGCGGCGAACGCCTTCTTCAACCTCCATATCAGGCTTGAAGCCTGTCAAGGCGACCAGAAGGCTCGGATCGGCGAATGTGCGATGGACGTCGCCGGGCTGCATCGGAAGCATCTTGCGGATCGCGGGCTTTCCGACCAAGGCCTCGATGGTTTCGACGAAGTGCATCAGTTCGACCGGCTGGCCGCCGCCGATGTTGACGACGCGGAAAGGCGCGTTGCGCGAAAGCGTGTCGATCGTCGCCTCCGACTGCACGCGGTTTTCCTCCGACGGTACGACGCCGATCAGCCGCACGATGCCTTCCACGAGATCGTCGATATAGGTGAAGTCGCGGCTCATCCGGCCTTCGCCGTAGATCTCGATCGGCCGGTCGTTGCGGATCGCGTCGACGAACTTGAAGAGCGCCATGTCGGGGCGGCCCCAGGGGCCGTAGACGGTGAAGAAGCGGAACGCCGTGGTCGGCACATGGAAGAGGTGGGCATAGCTGTGCGCCATCAGTTCCATGGACTTCTTGGTCGCCGCGTAGATCGTCATCTGCTCGTCGGCCTTGTCGCTTTCGGCAAACGGCATCTTCTCGTTCGCGCCGTATACCGAGGAGGTGGAGGCGAGCAGCAGGTGCCTGGGCTGGAGCTCTCGGGCAAGCTCCAGAATATTGAACGAGCCGATGAGGTTGGAATCCACGTATGAGCGTGGGTTTTCCAGGCTGTAACGCACGCCGGCCTGTGCGGCGAGGTGCACGATGACGTCAGGTTCGGCAAGTTCTGCAGCCCGGTCGAGCGCAGACTTGTCCTCCAGCATCGCCGTCACGGCCTTGAAGCCGTTCGAGCGCTGAAGGATCGCATGGCGCTTCTCCTTCAGTGCAACGTCGTAATAAGGGGTCATGCCGTCGAAGCCGACGACGAAATGCCCGTCGTCGAGAAGGCGCTTGGCGAGATGAAAGCCGATGAAGCCGGCGGTCCCGGTGATCAGGTAGCGCATGCTCAGGTTTTCTCCGCCAAATCGGGGCGGCCTATCGACGTGTAGTGGAAGCCGTGGCGGACGATTTCGTCGTGGCGGTAGATGTTGCGGAGATCGACGAGGATAGGATTGGCCATGATCTTCTTCAATCGTGCCATGTCGAGCGCGCGGAACTGGTTCCACTCCGTTACGATGACCAGCGCGTCGGCGCCGTCGGCTGCGGCATAGGCATCCTTGGCATAGACGATGTCGTCGATGACGGTGGTCGCGTTCTCCATGCCTTCGGGATCGTAGCCTACCACGTTTGCCCCGCCGTCCTGCAAGGTGCGGATGATGGAGATTGCGGGACTGTCGCGCATATCGTCGGTGTTCGGCTTGAAGGTCAGGCCAAGCACGGCGATCTTCTTGCCGCGCACTTCACCGCCAACCGCCGCGATCACCTTGCGGCCCATCGCGCGCTTGCGGTTGTCGTTGATGGAAATCGTGGTTTCGATCAGCCTGAGCGGGCTGTCATGGTCCTGGGCGGTCTTGGCGAGCGCGAGCGTGTCCTTGGGGAAGCAGGAGCCGCCGTAACCGGGGCCTGCATGCAGGAACTTCGCCCCGATGCGACCGTCGAGGCCGATGCCGCGTGAAACCTCCTGCACGTTTGCGCCCACCTTTTCGCAGAGGTCGGCGACCTCGTTGATGAAGGTAATCTTCATCGCCAGAAACGCGTTGGCTGCATATTTGATGAGTTCGGACGTGCGACGCTCGGTGAAGAGCAGCGGCGCCTGGTTAAGATAGAGCGGCCGATAGACCTCGGTCATCACCTCGCGCGCACGGTCGTCGCTGATGCCGATGACGATGCGGTCGGGACGCTTGAAATCTTCGATGGCCGCACCCTCGCGCAGAAACTCGGGGTTGGAAACGACGGCCACATCGGCCTCAGGGTTCGTGTCGCGGATGATGCGTTCTACCTCGTCACCAGTGCCGACCGGCACCGTCGACTTCGTCACGATGAGCGTGAAGCCTTTGACATGCGCCGCGATTTCGCGCGCCGCCGCATAGACATAGGAGAGGTCCGCATGACCGTCGCCGCGTCGCGACGGGGTGCCGACCGCAATGAAGACGACATCGCTGTCGGCCACGCTCGTTTCGACATCCGTCGAAAACGACAGCCGACCGGCCTTGACGTTTGTCGCGACCAACTGCTCCAACCCCGGCTCGTAGATGGGCATCACGCCTTTGCGCAGCGCTTCGATCTTGCCGGCGTCCTTGTCGACGCAAACGACATCGTGGCCGAAGTCGGCAAAGCAGACTCCCGACACAAGTCCAACGTAACCGGAGCCGATCATCGTAACTTTCATAGAAACTGTCCTTCGCTTGGGGATTGGGACGGGGTGCCGCTTCTGCTGGCGGACCGAACGGGCTTATATACGTTGTCGGCTGCAGCGCAAATATGACGTCTACCATCACACGTCGCGCTTTCCCTCGACCGCAGTGCTTTGGAAAGCGACGAATGGCCATGCAAAAAGCTGAATCTGTTGGGATAACAGGGTCGCTTTCCGGAAAACAAAGTTTTATAGATGCGCGGGTTTGTGCAAGGCGCAGCGGATGCGCAAGAGGCAGGATTGAGATAAATGACGAACGTAGTCGTGATCGGTTCCCAATGGGGCGACGAAGGCAAAGGCAAGATTGTCGATTGGCTTTCGGAGCGTGCGGACGTCATCGTCCGTTTCCAGGGAGGTCACAACGCCGGTCATACGCTAGTCGTTGACGGTGTCAGTTACAAGCTGGCGCTTCTGCCCTCCGGTCTCGTGCGCGGCAAGCTGAGCCTCATCGGCAACGGCGTCGTCGTCGATCCGCATCATTTCGTCGCCGAAGTTGAGAAGCTGCGAGCCCAGGGCGTCGCCGTTACGCCAGACGTTCTGCGCATAGCCGACAACGCGCCGCTCATTCTCTCGCTTCACCGCGACCTTGACGGGCTGCGCGAAGACGCCGCCTCCAACAACGGCACGAAGATCGGCACCACGCGGCGCGGCATTGGCCCGGCCTACGAGGACAAGGTCGGCCGCCGCGCCATCCGCGTCGTCGATCTGGCGGAACCCGATACGCTGCCTGCCAAGATCGACCGGCTTCTTACCCACCATAATGCGCTTCGCCGCGGCATGGGGCTTGAGGAAATCTCTTTCGATGCCCTGCATCAGGAATTGACCTCGGTGGCGCAGTACATCCTTCCCTATGTCGACAGGGTCTGGAAAGTGCTCGACGACCACCGCAAAGCCGGTTCGCGCATCCTCTTCGAGGGCGCGCAGGGCTCGCTTCTGGACAACGACCACGGCACCTATCCCTTCGTCACCTCGTCGAACACGGTGGCGGGGCAGGCGGCGGCCGGTTCCGGCCTCGGCCCGACGGCGATCGGATATGTGCTCGGCATCACCAAGGCTTATACGACCCGCGTCGGCGAAGGGCCGTTCCCCTGCGAGCTGCACGACGAGATCGGCAAGCACCTTTCGACCGTCGGCCGCGAAGTCGGCGTCAACACCGGGCGTCCTCGGCGCTGCGGCTGGTTCGACGCCGCACTCGTGCGCCAGTCGGTAGCGACCAACGGCATTACCGGTATCGCGCTCACCAAGCTCGATGTGCTCGACGGCCTCGACGAGTTGAAGATCTGCGTCGGCTACAAGCTCGACGGCGTCGAGATCGATTATCTCCCGGCAAGCCAGGCGGCCCAGGCGAGGGTCGAGCCGATCTACATCACGCTGGAAGGCTGGAAGGAATCGACCGTCGGTGCCCGCAAGTGGGCGGATCTTCCGGCGCAGGCAATCAAATATGTGCGCCAGGTCGAGGAACTGATCGGTGCGCCCGTGGCGCTGCTTTCCACCAGCCCCGAGCGCGAGGACACTATACTTGTGACTGATCCGTTTGAGGATTAATGTCGCGAACCAACGATAAATCCTTGTCCGGCGCCGCGTTGGACAGCATGAGAAAGTACTGATGGCGGATTTTGTAGCAGTCATTCGGCGGGCCGTTGACGGCCTGTCCGAGAACACGCCCGAAATGCGGGTCAAGGTCTATGAACGGGCCCGAGGTGCGGTGCAGCGCCAGCTTGAGAATATGAAGCCGCGCCCGCCGGAAGACATGCTGCGCCGTCAACTCGACAAGCTGGACGCAGCGATCCGGGAAGTGGAGCGCGAGCATTCGGAGGCTTTGGCGCCCGAGGACGCAGTGGTCGCGGGCGCCGCGGTCGTCGCACATCAAGAGCTTGCGCCTGAACCCGAGGCTGTCCCGGCCGAACCCGAGGCCACGCCGACCGAACCAGAGGTGGTGCGGGCCGAGACCTATGCCGAGCCTGTGGAGCATCCCGCGGCTCAGGCGCCTGCCTATGAGCCCGAATCGGAACCGGAGCTCGAGCGCGAGCCGGAGGTTGCCCAGGTCGATCCCGGCCATCCATATGAAGCCGAAGCGCCGTTCGTCGAGCACGAGGTTCATCCGGCAGAGCAGCAGCCCGATGAGGAGCCCGCCGCACCGGTGGTGGCGCCGGACTGGCATCAGCCCGTCGATGAGGACGTTGCCGAGCCTTGGCAGGCCGCCGAAACCGAGCGGAAGCTGGAAGAAGATCACGAAGCCTGGGCGGATCAGGCGGCCGAACCGGTCGCCGCCCACCGGGACGACCTTGACGAGCCGGCCCAGGAAGAGTGGCCTCAGCAGACGCCCGCGACGTTTAAATACGCCGTGGACGAAGACAAGGCACGTCTGAGCGAACTTCTGCCCGACGCTGCAGCCACCGTCGAAGGCGAGCGCTTCGTCGAGGAGGTTCGCGCCGAGCCGATCAGCGCCGATGGCGCCGGACAGTTCGGCGACGTCTGGCCGGAGACGATTCGGACCGGCGAGGCCGCGGCCAAGATGCCGTCGGCGGTCGAGGCCCTCTCCTGGGACGCCAACGCCTTCGATGACTTGCCGCCCGTTCCGCCGCGCAAGGCCACGAAGCCAGTGCCGCTCGACAATTACGACGATGTCGATCTCTTCGCCGACGTCCATGGCGCGCCCGCAACACTCGCGCCGAAGGACGATACGCCGGGCGAGGGGTGGCGCGAACTCAAGGAGCTCGCCGGCTACGATACGGCCGCCAACGAAAATGGTGGTGACCGCCCGTCCATCCCGCCGGATCTCGACCAGGCGATGGTTCAAAAGCTGCAGGGCAAGAACTTCCGCGTAGAGCCGAAGCGGAAACGCTTCAGCCTCGGCAAGGCGCTGATCGCTGTCGCCGCGCTCGCTCTTGTCGCCGGCGGGGGCTATCTTGCCTGGCTCAATCGCGGAGCGCTCAACGAAATGGTGACTGGGCTCGTCACCTCCGCGCCGAAGACTGCGACCGTCGCCGACAAGCCGAAGCTGACAGAGCAGCAACAGTCAGAGGCCGCCCTGACGCCGACGCCGTCGAGCGCCGGCCCGGCCGTTGTCCAGAAACCAGCCGAGAACGTCACCGATGTCGCCTCGGCCGGTGGCGCCGAAAGCGTCGTGAACGACAAGTTCACGCAGCGGCTGCTCGCAAACGGCAGCGAAGTCGATGACGGTCCGGCTGCGGTTCCGGGCCAGGCTGTCACAGAAGGCAAGTCCGTCGCCGAACAAAACGTCGCCGCGGCTGCCGGCCCCGCGCCCGCTGCCGCCGCCGCTCCAGTCGTCTCCGATGCACCGGCGGCAACCACTGCTACACCGAACGGCCCGAGCAGCGTCCCTCCGGCACCGCAGCCGGCGGCGACCCAGCAGGCAGCCGTGATCGGTGCGCCGGAAAAGATGTTCCTCTACGAGGAACGGCTGGGCCAGACCTCGCCGACCGCGATCGAAGGGACCGTCACCTGGTCCGTGCAAGAGGAGAAGGGTGAGAACGGCCTTCCGCAGCCGACCGTGCAGGGCAATATCTCCGTGCCCGAGCGTGGCCTGACCGCGATCATCACCTTCAAGCGCAACACCGACGCCTCGCTGCCTGCGAGCCATCTGGTGGAGCTGGTCTTCTCCGTTCCGCCGAATTTTGAAGGCGGCGCCATCGACAGCGTTCAGCGCATCGCCATGAAGGCTACCGAGCAGGATCGCGGCGATGCCCTGATCGCGGTACCGGCGAAGATCACCGACGATTTCCATATGGTGGCGCTCAACGATTTCCCGGATGCGCGCAAGACCAATCTCGATCTCCTGAAGACGCGGGGCTGGATCGACATTCCGATCACCTACCGCAACGGCCGTCGCGCCCTCTTGACCCTGAGCAAGGGTACGACCGGGACCGACGCGTTCAACAAGGTGATCGGCCAGTGGGCCGCCCTGGGCGACGTGTCGAGCAGCCAGTAAGCCTCGACGTCACTGATGCAAAAAAAGCGGGCCGCAACTTAGTTGCGGCCCGCTTCTTTATGTTTGAACGGCAAAATGCAGCAGTGTTACGCCGTGCCTTCCACCACCCGCAGCGCCTTGGCGCGTTCGAGCGCATCCTTGCGTACGGCCTCCTGGACCTTTTCGAAGGCGCGGACTTCGATCTGGCGGACGCGCTCGCGGCTGATGTCGAACTCGGCCGACAGGTCCTCGAGCGTGACGGGCTCTTCCGCAAGCCGGCGGGCTTCGAAGATGCGGCGTTCGCGGTCGTTGAGGACGGCCATGGCGCGCCCCAGCATGCGCCGGCGCGTCTCCAGTTCGTCCTGCTCGATCAGCACGGCTTCCTGGCTTTCATGGTCGTCCACCAGCCAATCCTGCCACTGGCCGGAATCGCCTTCGGATGCCTTGATCGGCGCATTCAGCGACGCATCGCCGGAAAGCCGGCGGTTCATCGAAATCACTTCCTCTTCCGAGACCTTCAGTTTGGTGGCGATTTCGGCCACCTGGTCCGGCTTCAGATCGCCTTCTTCAATCGCCTGGATCCGGCCCTTCAGCCGGCGCAGGTTGAAGAACAGCCGCTTCTGATTGGCGGTCGTGCCCATCTTCACCAGCGACCATGAGCGCAGGATGTATTCCTGGATCGAGGCCTTGATCCACCACATGGCATAGGTCGCCAGGCGGAAGCCGCGTTCCGGGTCGAATTTCTTGACGGCCTGCATCAGGCCGACGTTACCTTCCGACACAACTTCGCCGATCGGCAGGCCATAGCCGCGGTAACCCATGGCGATCTTGGCCACGAGACGCAGATGGCTGGTGACGAGCTTGTGCGCCGCCGGACGATCGCCATGCTCGGCATAGCGTTTGGCGAGCATGTATTCTTCCTGCGGTTCCAGCATGGGGAACTTGCGAATTTCGTCGAGATAACGGTTGAGACCGGCTTCGCCGGCGGCAATGCTGGGTAACTGGGCCATAAGAGCACCATCCTCGTAAAAGATCTGGCCCCTTCAACCGGGTAATTCCCGGCGTCCCGAAGCGGGCCAACCCATGCGGGTCGTCAGACCCCGCAATAAGTCCATATACAAATAAGTACGGCAAAATAGGGATTCAAGGACGCCGCAATCTTTCTGGCGGCGAATTTCTTTCGTCGTCGACCGTGGAGCTTCAGCTCCGGTGTTTCCCCACCCTCGCATTGCCGGCATTGCCCGCAACGGGATACGCTTCATGGAAACGCCTATGTATATTCATCATAGGCCTCAATCGGCTGCGCGTCCACCATGTAGACGCTCCGTCGGTTGGGTTGACGTCGCGTCAGGCGCGGAGCGCCGCGGCGAGTTCCTTCATGTCGTCCGGCAGCGGTGACTCGAAGTGCATCACTTCGCCGCTGCGCGGATGCTCGAACTGCAGGAGATAGGCATGAAGCGCCTGGCGAGGGAATCGGTTCACGACCTTCTTCGCCGCTTCCGGCAGAAGATTGGCCTTCGTCTTGAAGCCTGCGCCATAGACGACGTCGCCGAGCAGCGGATGGCCGATATGGGCCATATGGACGCGAATCTGGTGGGTGCGGCCGGTTTCGAGACGGCAGTCGATGAGGGAGGCGAGCGCGGTCGCGTCCGGGTTTTCATGGAAACGTTCCAGCACCTGGTAGTGCGTGACCGCTTCGTCGGCATCGTGGCTGTCGGAGCGCTTGACGGCGCGCCGGGTGCGGTCGCCGGTGGAGCGGCCGAGTGCTGCATCGATCGTGCCAACGAGCTGGCTCGGGCGGCCCCAGACGATGGCCTGGTAGGCGCGCTCCAGCGGCATGGTGCGGCCGTGATCGGCAAACTGCTGCGACAGGTGGCGATGCGCCACGTCGTTCTTGGCGACGACCATGACGCCCGTCGTATCCTTGTCGAGCCGATGGACGATGCCGGGGCGGCGCACGCCGCCGATGCCGGAGAGGCTGGCGCCGCAATGGTAAATGAGCGCGTTGACGAGCGTGCCGGTCCAATTGCCGGCAGCCGGATGTACGACGAGGCCCGCCGGCTTGGAAATCACGATGAGATCGTCGTCCTCAAAAAGCACGTCGAGGGGGATATTCTCGCCCTTCGGCGTCGGATCCTCCGGCTCGGGCAGCGTAATCTGATAGGAGTCGCCTGGGCGCACTTTGCGTTGCGGGTCGGTGATGGGCACACCGTTCAAGAGCACGGCGCCTTCCTTGACCAGCGCCTTGATCCTGCTGCGGGAGAAATCCTCTCCGACCTTCGCCGTCAACCACGCGTCGAGCCGCCCCTCGGCAGTTTCGTCGGCGGTTAGGACTTTTCTAATGCCCGCGGCTTCTTTAAAGGGGTCGCTCAAACTTTTCTCCGGCGCTCACAGCATTAAGGACGCATCGATGACGAATTTCGAGCCTGCCGATCAGGAGGACAAGCCCCTCGATCCGGCCCTGGAAAGTGTTCGGCGCAAGATGATCCGTCTGCAGATCGTTTCGGTCGCCATCATGGTGGTGAGCCTTATGGCGGTCTTCGGCGCGGTTGTCTACAAGACGATGCGCCCCGCAGCCAAGCCGGCGTCGGCTGCAATTGCCGCCGGCATTCCCTCGGATCAGCCGGTCGCTGCGACCGCCGCCCTGCCGCAAGGCTTCACCGTGCAGTCGGTCGCTCTTTCCGGCAGCCAGGTGCTGTTCTACGGGACGACGAGCGCCGGACAGCGGCAGGCGATCGTCTTCGACTATGGCCTGAGCCGCATCGTCGCGACGATCTCGCTTCCGGCGAACTGACTTCGCCATGACAGGCTCCCGGCTGACCGCGATCGACAATCCAGACGATCCCCGGATCGCGGAATTCCGCAATATCCGCGAACGCGATCTGGTCGGCCGCGAAAACCGCTTCGTCGCCGAAGGTACAGTGGTGTTGCGTCTGCTCGCCGAGGCGCATGCGGCAAAGGGCCGCTTCCTTGCGGAAAAGGTGCTTCTGCTCAAGAACCGCGCGGCCGGTCTTGAGAGCATCATCGCAAGGTTTCCGAACGATGTGCCGATCTATGTCGCCGAGGCGCCGGTGATCGATGCAATAGTCGGATTTCATCTCCATCGCGGCGTGTTGGCAATCGGCAGGAGAGCGCCGCCGCCGTCGCTTGGCGACTTTCTCGATGCATTGCCCGAACAGGCGCTGGTGGCCGTCGGCGCCGGCATTTCGAACCACGACAACGTCGGCTCGATGTTCCGCAATGCCGGTGCCTTCGGTGCGGACGCCGTGCTCCTGGACGAAACCTGCTGCGACCCGCTCTATCGGAAATCCCTGCGCGTCTCCGTGGGCTCCGTGTTGACCACGCCCTACTGCCGCGAAGGGTCGGCGATCGATTTGCTTACAGCACTTGCTGCGCGCGGCTTTGCTGTCTGGAGCCTTTCGCCGCGCGGCGAGACCGACATACGCCAAATTCCGCCGTCAGCGCGCATGGCGCTTGTGGTGGGTACGGAAGGCGAGGGGCTTGCGCCATCCATCCTCTCCGCCTTCAAAAGCGCGCGCATTCCCCAGGCTCCCGGCCTCGATAGCCTGAATGCCGCAACGGCAACGGGGATCGCGCTTTTCGAAATGGCGGCGGCGACCGGCAGGATCTAGAGCAATTCAGGAAAAGTGTGACGCGGTTTTCCGTCCGGAATTGCGTAAAAACAAACAGATAGACCGTTTACGTGTTTCGAAGAGTTTCGAAGAAAACGGAAACGGTCTAGGCTAGCGTCAGCCTGCCGTCTTGTCGGAAATCAATTCCCTGGCGCGCTCGGCGAGGCTGAGGCGGCCCGCGTTGGCGGCCTTGCCTTCCTCGGCAAGGATGGCCGCAATCGGCGATGCTTCGCCTTCCCGCAGCGCCGTCAGCGCGACCATGGCAGCGGCGACGGTTGCGATTTCGTCTCGGACCGCCTGGTCATGGGCGGGCGATCGGACATTGAGAACGCGGTCCGACAGCGCTGTGGCGCGATTGCGGACATCATCGGCAAGTGCCACGATCTCGGTCTCTGTGTCGGGCGCTTGTTTCGCCGTCATGGTGGCGTTCTCCTCCTGATCGGCGTTCGGTAGAGCCGCCTCGGCGGCTGGCATCTTGCCATCATTGACCGGATTTGCCGGCGTGAGCCCCGCAGCGCGCAGCGTGCGGCCCACGTCCCTCGCTTCCGCGTTGGCGGATTTCAGCTTCTCCTTGAGGCGGGTCACGTCGCGCGTACGGCGCTCGATGATGGTTTCCTTGTCGGCGTTGCCGGCGATTTCGCGTCCGAGCTGGTCCTCCAGGCGCAGCGCACGGCTGAGTTCCTGTTCGAGCCGCATCTCGGCGTCCTTGGCGCGCTTGATGAGCAGGTTGACTTCCTGGCGCAGCGCGTCCCGCTCGTCCCTGAGCGCATTGGCGCGGGCCCGCGTGCTCTCGACTTCCGTATCGCGCGTCGCCAGATCGATTTTCATGTTGTCGACGTCGGACATGAACTTGGTCAGGCGCTTGCGCATTGTGTCGATATCGCCGTCTTTCTCTCCGGCGGTATGTTCGACGGTCTTGAGGCTCGATTTCAATTGGCTGATATAGGTCTCCTCACGGCGCAGCCGCGAGCGCAGATCTCCCGCCTCGACATTCATTTCGTCGATCTGGGCCTGCAGCGTGGCGTTCTCAATGGCGAGTTCGCCGGCCTTGCGCGTGAGCTCATTCTGGCGAAGCGTCAGTGCGATGGTTTTTTCCCGCTCCTGCGCCAGCACCTGTTCGGTCTTGGCATTCTCGGCCGCGTAGCGGGCGCGCGCCATATCTTTCTGCGCCCGCACTTCCTGCGGGCTCAGCGGCATCGTGGCTTTCAGGCGCTTTTCGGTAAACCATACGATGCGGCGATGCACAGCCGGAGCAATCAGGAAGACGAGAAAGGCGGCGGTCATGAAGCCCAAAGCGAACAGGAGAGCAAATTCAATCACAGCGTCGCCATCGTCTTGAAGTTGAGGTCAACCTTATATCAGTCTTAAAACATGTACGAAAAATACGGGCAAGTCTTTAAATGGGAGTAGTTGGCGGTCGGGCACGCCTGGCGCAGATTGCGGCGTGCCCGAGTTGGTTCAATCTCAGAATGGATTCCAGGTCGGCGAAGGCGTCATTTTCAGATAGCCGACATTGACGCCGAGCCGCGCGCCGAGACCGGTGCGGATCGGGACGATCACCACATTGTTGTTCTTCAGGACGGTCATGCCGACGCCGGCGACGACGAAGGCCTGGCCGCTGACACCGCCGTAGCGGGCATAGACGCTCTGGACAGTCGGCAGGTCGTAGACGAGCATCATGACGCGCGTTCCCTGGCCGCCATAGTCGATACCGAGGGATGGTCCCTGCCAGAACATCGAGTGCTCGCCGGCGTTTTTGGTATTGAGCTGGCCCTCGCCGTAGGTCAGGCCGGCGATGAAGGCGCCCGAACCCTCCTGGCCGAGGATATAGCCGTTCGGCAAGCCGTAACGTTCAAAGGCCGTTTCCACGACCTTGGCGAGGCCGCCGCTGGTCGAGCCGAAGAACGAATGACCGGCGTCGACGATTTCCTCTATCGTGTATTGGCCGCTATTGTTCGTCGCCGCTTGCGCATGGGCCGCGGGCAGCGCAAATCCGACAAGCGCAACGACAGCGGCGATAAGTCCGACGCCTGAAATTTTCCGCAGGATGTGATAGCGCATGGTGTCACCCGTTGATCATAGCCGGGCGATGGAGTTCGCCCCCGAGAATGTCCTATTTTGCCGTCATCGTCTTAACAATCGGTTTACCAAATATGGTGTCATTATGGCGCGCGGTACACCAGCCCGTGGCAACCCTCGCGCAAACTTGCTGTGGCATGCCTTCGCTTTCGCCTCGCTTCGCATCCAGGAGACAATGAATGTCGCAGAACGCCAATCTCACTCTGACCGGACCTGACCTAGCCGCGCTGCTGTGCAGCCGCGTCTGTCACGATGTCATCTCGCCGGTCGGCGCCATCAACAACGGGCTGGAACTGCTCGATGAGGGTGGGGCGGATGCCGATGCAATGGATCTTATCCGCACGAGCGCGCTCAATGCGTCCGTTCGCCTGAAATTCGCGCGCCTGGCCTTTGGCGCATCCGGCTCCGTCGGTGCTTCGATCGATACGGGAGAGGCGGAGCGGGCCGCCAAGGACTTCGCTCTCGCCGAAAAGAAGACGGAAGTCAGTTGGAACGGCCCGCGCGCCATCGTTCCCAAGAACCGCGTCAAGCTGCTTCTTAACCTCTTCCTCGTCGCTTACGGTTCCATTCCGCGCGGCGGCACCATCGACATCACACTGGAAAACCCGGAATTCGACGCGAAATTCAAGATCGTCGCCAAGGGGCGGCTGATGCGGGTGCCACCGAAGTTCGCGGAAATATGCGCGGGCACGATCGAAGAGGCGATCGATGCACACTCCATCCAGCCCTATTACACGGTGCTCCTGGCCCACGAGAGCGGCATGGAGCTGCAGCACACGGCAACCGGCGAAGAGATCGTCTATACGGCCGAGCTGAAGGCCTGAATGGCAGCGCTGCTGCCCTGGTCGGTATCGGGCGTGGTAACGGTTCGTTAAGGCGGGATCCCTATCCTTGCAACGCAAGGTCGCGTGCATCTGTCATTCGGTCGGGTGCCAAGGAGTGATTGATGCAGCGGTTAATGATTGCGGATGCATCTGATGTGGTTCGCAAGGTCGCCAGACGTATCCTCTCCGAACTGGGTTTTACCGTGACGGATTTCGCCGACGCGCAGGACGCGTTGGTCGGCTGCCTGACCGAACTTCCTGACTTTCTGATTGTCGACGCCGGCATGGCAGGAGCGCTCGAGCTCATCGCCGGCATTCGCGCGATGCCGGGCGGCAAGGCCGTCAGGATCTATTACTGCGTGATAGAGTCCGACCTGAAGAAATTGATGGCCGGCAAGCGCGCCGGCGCAACCGATTTCCTGCTGAAGCCCTTCAATCGCAAGATCTTGACCACCGTCTTTGGCAATTTCGCCGCGGCCGCCTGACGCGGCATAGTCCCCCAATCGCTACCTCAACCTGTTCGAGCCGTGCGGACGCGTTTCCGCAACGAAAAAATCCCGCCCCGGGAGAGGCGAGATTTTTTGATCAATCGGCTAAGGGGCGGGCGCTAGGCTTTAAGCGATTTCCGCGAGATCGTTGGTGTCGGGTTCGCGCAGCACGTAGCCACGGCCCCAGACCGTCTCGATGTAGTTGGCGCCGCCGGCAGCGTTTGCGAGCTTCTTGCGCAGCTTGCAGATGAAGACGTCGATGATCTTCAGTTCCGGTTCGTCCATGCCGCCATAGAGGTGGTTGAGGAACATTTCCTTGGTGAGCGTCGTACCCTTGCGGAGCGAAAGCAGCTCCAGCATCTGGTATTCCTTGCCGGTGAGGTGAACGCGCTGGCCGCCGACTTCGACCGTCTTGGCGTCGAGGTTGACGATCAGCTCGCCGGTCATGATGACCGACTGGGCGTGACCCTTGGAGCGGCGGACGATTGCGTGGATGCGGGCGACCAACTCGTCCTTATGGAAGGGCTTGGTCATGTAGTCGTCGGCGCCGAAGCCGAGCCCGCGGACCTTGTCTTCGATACCGGCCATGCCGGAGAGGATCAAAATCGGCGTCTTCACCTTCGAAAGCCTCAGCGTGCGAAGCACCTCGTAGCCGGACATGTCGGGCAGGTTGAGGTCGAGGAGAATGATGTCGTAGTCGTAGAGCTTTCCGAGATCCACGCCTTCCTCACCGAGATCGGTGGTGTAGACGTTGAAACTTTCGGATTTGAGCATCAGCTCGATGCTCTGCGCCGTTGCGCTGTCGTCTTCAATAAGTAGCACCCGCATATTAGTCCCCTTTACCGCCGCCGAAAGGTCGTCAGCCCCCTAACGCGACACCCCGAATCCACTGCCTGATTTGGAAGCTGCCACGGAATGGTTAACAAATTCTGATTCCCTCTGGCAAGCTGTATCGAAAATATTAAATAATTTTCGCATTTGCCTGTTTTCCAAAGTGAATAAGCAAGTCTGAACCCTCAGCTTTCACATTAGGAAATGCGGCTAACCGATTCATGTGACTCACCAAAGCACTAGTTGAGAATTCCGTTCGCGTCATTTACGGACCTTTAAAAGATCAGGACTATCATTAACGATGCCCGTAAACGAAAGGTTACCAACGGTAGGTTTTTGTTAAGCCGAGGTAAATTTTTGATCCAATCCGCTGCGAATGCGGTGCGGGCGGGGAAATGCATCGAGAGCCGGGGTCTCGCATCACGGGAGTATTGCGTATGAAGTCGCGTGAGAGCCTAGTGCGCCTGAAGGAATTTCAGGTGAACGAAAAACGTCGTCAGCTGCAGCAGTTACAGATGATGATGGCTGAATTTGACCGGATGACAAAGGATCTGGAAAGCCAGATCGTCATCGAGGAAAAGAGGTCGGGGATTTCCGACCCGACACACTTCGCCTATCCGACCTTCGCCAAGGCGGCGCGCCAGCGCGCCGACAATCTCCAGGTCTCGATAAGAGAGTTGCAGGCGCAGGAAGAGGCGCTTGAAGGGGCGCTTGAGGAAATGCAGGAGGAGTACGCCAAGGCGGCGGCGATCGAGGAACGTGACGGAGGCCTTCGGGCCCGCGCGTAACGGCGCCCTCGCCGGCAGGCGGGGTCGTGAATAAAAAACCGTGCATGACCGACCAAAGCGGCCGGCCATGCACGGTTTTTTGCGTGACCGTGAAACAGTCCAGGCGGCCGGATAGACCGTTGTTTCGAAGAAAAACGGAAACGGTCTATCTGTTTGTTTCTACGCAATTCCGGACGGAAAACCGCGTCACACTTTTCCTGAATTGCTCTAGTGGCTGATGACGTCTTCCCACTCTGGGTGGCGCTGGGTCTGTGCCTTGAAGAACGGGCAAAGCGGGAAGATCTTCCAGCCATGCGCGCGAGCTTCGCTCACGGCGTATTCGGCGAGTGCTTGCCCGACGCCCTTTCCGCGCAGCGCGTCCGGGACCGCGGTGTGATCGATGATGATGAGGTGCGGCGAGGCGCGGGAATAGGTCATTTCCGCCAGGTGCCCGTCAACGATTGCAACGTAGCGTCCACCGGAGGTCGTTGCTTCGTGTCTGATGTCCATGCCGTCTGCCTCCGCGCGCCGCTTCCCAGGAGATCGTTTCGCAGCGAAAATCGCATGGTCTTGGGCGACTGCCAAGCCGGCTGTCGGCAGCGACCCCGGGTGTGGTCCGTGATGAGGTGCTGCACGACTGGAATGGGGCTGAGTAAGCTCGGGCCGGACGTTCCTATCTGGAAGACGTCCGGCCCGGAAAGCCTCGAAAAAGGAGGGTTCTAGTGTCGGTATTGCTGAATTCGCGTCGTCCGCAGACCGGCGAGGCCGTGGCTGCTGATGGAGGACTGCCAGGATAGGAACTCTTCCACGGTCAGCGTATAGCGCTCGCAGGCTTCTTCCAAGCTCAGCAGGCCGCCGCGCACCGCAGCGACAACCTCAGCCTTCCGGCGGATCACCCAGCGCCGCGTGTTCGGCGGCGGCAGATCGGCAATCGTCAGTGGGCTGCCATCGGGGCCGATGACATACTTCACTCGGGGACGTATCATTTCGGTCATTGGGACTCTCTACACAACTCAAGACCACAAGTGGCACTTTAGCTCGTCACATTTAAAAATTGCCTAAGCGCGTAGTAACACTTTGATAACAATTCTACCTATGTTCGAAAGCATCAGAATTGGTGCCCGATGGCGGAAATAAAGCCATGGGCTGAAGAGGTTATCTCTTGAAAAAATGGTTGCGCGCGACGCCGTTCTGGTCGCCGCGCGCAAATTCTCACTCTCTTCTCGGCTTCAAAATTCAGAAACCGGAGCCGCCCCGCAACTCGGAAACGACGGTGCCGACGATGATTCTCAGGTCGAGCAGCATCGAAAAATGTTCGACGTAATAGAGATCGCTGATCACGCGTGCCCTTGCCATCGTCGTGCGATCGGTCGGGCCGCGCAGCCCCCGCATCTGGGCGAGACCCGTCATACCGGGACGCATGGTGTGGCGGCGATGGTATTGCGGCACCAGATCTTCGTAGAGCTTGCCGGCCGCCAGCATGTCGATCGCATGGCAACGCGGACCGACGACAGACATATCGCCCTTGAGAACGTTGAGAAGCTGCGGCAGCTCGTCGAGGTTGGTGCGGCGCAGGATCGCGCCGAGCCGCGTGATGCGCGGGTCGCCGCGCACCGTCTGCGCAATGCCGCTGCGGTCGCCGAGATCGGCCCGCATGGAGCGGAACTTGTAGACACGGATTCGCTTGCAGTTCCTGCCCCAGCGTGTCTGCGTGAACAATGCCGGCCCCGGACTGTCGAGGCGAATAAGGAGCGCGATGGCGATCAGCAGCGGCGACAGCACCATCAGGGCGCCAAGCGAAGCGGCAATGTCGAAGCCGCGTTTCAGAGACAGATTGAGCGTCCGCCATAGGGATGCCGGGCTCTCTATCGGAGCCGACCGCGGCGGCCAGCTGCGTATGCCGGCACCGATCGTTGTGTCCGTAACGCTGTTGTTAAAAACCAGGATACTCAAGTTCGCACCTCACATTTTCGGGGGGTGTGAAAGACTTTGACGATGTTTTGCCTAGGCCATCTTTCAGGGTTTCCATCCCAATTGGTCAGCCGGGATGACCCAATCCAAACAGTGAATTGCGACATTTCTATCAGACTCTCGATAAAAAGCTCATTTGGTCGATAGAAAACGGTGCTCCAGCCGCAGTTAAACATCTGATCTAAAACGGATTTATTCTCCATGAGAGGTGAAGTTTAAAAATCTGTCCATAGGCGACGCATGCACGCAATGAGTGCTCATTGCGCTCACTGCGTGTATGAAAAAAGACATATCCCCGTAGCTCAAAGCAGGGTCGCCATAATCTCGGTCTTGCCGGAGCCGAACTCGAATTGGGCAGTCCCGCCGTGCAGGAGGCTCAGGCGATCGCCTGCGTTGAGGGTCGCAATACCGGCGGCACTTTGACGAAGCGCCCCGTTTGTCGTCGGCGCCCCGCAGACCGTGAGGACGGTGCTGCCGTTTGCGACCAGGCTGACCGTATGGCCGTTCGACGTCAGCGTGCTCGTCTGCAGGAGAAGAAGATAGCTGCCCGTGACAGGCACGGAGAGCCGATTTCCGGCGCTTGCGCTGATCGCGTCGGCAAGCGCGAAGCCGCCCTGGTTGGCTGCGAGCGTCGAAAAGCCGGTCTGGCTGCCGGCAGCGGGTGTGAGTGGACCCGACGTAAGACTGGCGCGTACCAGGGGCCGGTTCGGCATGGAGACGACGCCCTGTGGCGAGATCGCAAGTCCGGTCCGCCAAGCGCTGCCATCCGGACTGATCTTGATCGAGAAGCTGTCGTCACCGGCAGTCCCCATTTCAGCCCGGCCCGACCACCCGGTCTGGAAGAGCAGCGAAGCGGTGTCGGCGGCGGCGGCCTTGTTTACTTTGATCTGGTGGCCGTTGCCGGCATTGCTGAACAAGGTTGCCGCCGCCGCGACGGCCAGGCGATTGCTGGTGTCGGCTGTTGCGTTGATGCCGAGGCTTTGCATGCTGCCGCTTGCGGGAAGGCTTGGCTCCGTCCACGCGGCGCCGGTGAAAACGCGAAGCCGCGAATCGCCGGCAAACCAGGCGCGCCATCCGGCTCGCGGCTGCAGGAATAGCCAGTCGCCATCCTGAAAGAATGCGATGACGCCGCTCTTGCCGAGCCAGGCCCCGCTGGCGCCCGTGCTTACCAGATACGCGGCGCCCTCGGAGGGCGCCAAAGGCGGTGCGGCCAGACTGGCCGCGATCGTGAGCTGGACGGCTGCGTCCAGGCGTTGCAGGGCTTCGTTATGCGTGACGTGCTTTTGTGCCTGCGACGGCAGGATGTAGGGTAGGGCGAGATTCGTGGTTTCGTCGGACAAGGCTGGTCTCCCGCAAGAGGCGTTTCGTTGCGGTCAGCATAATCGACGCCAGGACGAGGGGGATGATTCGCCACTCGGCTCCTTGAATCGTCAGGATATTTTGCGTTTGCTATGCCCGGCTACGGCTCGCCCTGCAGCCCCAGGAGATGAAATCGGGGTTGGCGAAGTCGCTGTCTTCGCTCTGCTCCGTCTTGCCGTAGAGGAGCGGCTGGCCGCTGCCGGTAACGGTCATGCCGCCTGCCGCGCGCAGGATCGCGTCGCCCGCGGCGGTATCCCATTCCATCGTCCGCGAAAAGCGCGGGTAGACGTCGGCCTGACCCTCCGCCAGCAGGCAGAATTTGAGCGAGGAGCCGATCGTCGTGCAGGCGGTCACCGCGTTATCGAGAAGAAACCGGTCGGTTTGGGCGTTGTTGTACCGGCGGCTGGCCAGCGCCAGCAGTTCCTTCGGCTGCCGCCGCACCGAGATGTCGGAACGGTCAAAGACCGAGAATTCGTCGCTGATCGAAAGCCTCTGCGCCTTGCCGTAGGCACCCGTGAAGGCAAGCTTGACGGCCGGCGCGTAGACGATGCCCGCGATCGGCACGCCGTCCTCGATATAGGCGATATTGACGGTGAATTCGTCGCGCTGTTCCACGAACTCGCGCGTGCCGTCAAGCGGATCGACGAGGAAGAATGGACGTCCGCGCACGTCGGGTATCCTGCCCGCGGCGACAGATTCCTCCGCAATGATCGGAATGTCGGGAAATTCACGCGCCAGATGCTCGATAATGATTCGCTCGGCCTGCTCATCTGCGACCGTGACCGGGCTCAGGTCCTGCTTGAGTGTGACAAGACAGCCCGCGCGATAGATGGCGAGGATCGCCTTGCCGGCCTCCAGTGCCGCCTGTTCGAATGTACCGAGCATCGGTATGACGTCTTTCCGCGGTTCCGCAGCTTTTGGCGACTGTGAATGATTAATATTTAAGAAGTCTTGACCGCGAAGTTTAGACCCCCGCCGCATCACGATTTCTGGCCTTAGCGGGGCAATATTGATTTGCCAATCGCCGTTTTGCGGCCTGGGGTTGAACCGCGCCCTTGTTCGCGCGAACGTGCTTTTTCGGACACACTCGGCAAGGAGCTTATCGCCTTCGCCCATTGCGCGCTCTCCATGTCCCGTTTGCGAACTTTTTCGGTCCGTTCCAGGCTTGCCGTTTCAATCGCATATGCGAATGTGCGCGCACAATGTTGCAGCTTTCCCTGCTCGTCCCAGACGACCGCGGTGCTGCAGGGTCGATCATGGGTTACCGCATGCGCTATTCCGCACTTTCGATTTTAAAGCAGGCGTTTACAGGAAATCGCGACTGGCAACCTGTCTGGCGCGCGCCGGAGCCGAAACAGCACTACGACGTGATCATTGTCGGCGGCGGAGGACACGGGCTGTCGACGGCCTACTATCTCGCCAAGGAGTTCGGCATCACCAATGTCGCGGTC
Organism: Rhizobium sp. RAF56; assembly: GCF_052113965.1. Classification (NCBI taxonomy): domain Bacteria; kingdom Pseudomonadati; phylum Pseudomonadota; class Alphaproteobacteria; order Hyphomicrobiales; family Rhizobiaceae; genus Rhizobium; species Rhizobium sp. RAF56. The sequence goes on along the minus strand of NZ_JBFRDU010000002.1, from coordinate 164,680 downwards.
ATCGAGAAGGGCTATCTCGGTTCGGGCAATGTCGGCCGCAACACCACAATCATCCGCTCCAACTACCTGCTGCCGGGCAACGAGCCGTTCTACGAGTTCTCGATGCAGCTCTGGGAAGGGCTGGAGCAGGATTTCAACTACAATGCGATGGTCTCTCAGCGCGGCATCGTCAATCTCTTCCACACCGACGGGCAGCGCGATGCCGCCGCGCGGCGCGGCAATGCCATGCGCATCCATGGCGTCGACGCTGAACTGCTTGACAGGGAACAGGTGAAGCGGCTGATGCCGTACCTGAATTTCGACCACGCGCGCTTCCCGATCCTCGGCGGCCTCCTGCAGCGGCGCGGCGGCACCGCCCGTCACGATGCGGTTGCCTGGGGTTACGCGCGCGGCGCAGACAGCCGTGGCGTCGATCTTATCCAGCAATGCGAAGTCACGGGCATCCGCCGCGAGGGCGGCCGCGTCGTCGGCGTCGAGACGACGCGCGGCTTCATCGGCTGCAACAAGCTGGCGCTGGCGGCCGCCGGAAATACATCGACGCTCGGCCGCATGGCGGGCCTCGACCTGCCGATCGAGAGCCATGTGCTGCAGGCCTTTGTCACGGAAGGGTTGAAACCGGTGATCGACAACGTCATCACCTATGGCGCCGGGCACTTCTATATCTCGCAGTCGGATAAGGGCGGCCTCGTCTTCGGCGCCGATATCGACTACTACAGCTCCTATGCCCAGCGCGGGAACCTAGCGACCGTCGAGCACACGCTCGAAGATGGCGTATCGCTGATACCGGGCCTGTCGCGGGTGCGCGTGCTGCGCGCCTGGGGCGGCGTCATGGACATGAGCATGGACGGCTCGCCGATCATCGACAAGACGCCGATCGACAACCTCTACCTCAACTGCGGCTGGTGCTACGGCGGCTTCAAGGCGACGCCTGCCTCGGGCTTCTGCTTCGCGCACCTGATCGCACGGAACGAAACCCATCATGTCAGCCGCCTCCTGCGCCTCGATCGCTTCGAGCGCGGCTTCCCGATCGACGAAGGCGGCAAGGGCCCGCAGCCGAACTTGCATTGAGGCACACTCCATGGCCAGCTTGATTTCCTGTCCGCACTGCGGTGTTCGTCCCAAGGAGGAATTCTCCATCCGGGGCGATGCCTCCGTCGTCCGCCCATCGCCATCCGCGTCCGATGAGGCCTGGCACCGCTACGTCCACATCCGCGACAACCCACGCGGCCGTATCCTCGAGCATTGGCATCACGCCGCCGGCTGTCGCCGCTGGCTGGTGGTCGAGCGGGACAACGCCACTCACGAGGTCTACTCCGTCGTCGACGCCACGGAGAAAGCGCGGGAGCGCGCGCAATGACCGCCTATCGTCTTCCCTCGGGCGGCGTGGTCGATCGCGACCAGCCGCTGACGTTCACTTTCGACAACAAGACCATGAAGGGTTTTGCCGGCGATACACTCGCCTCGGCGCTTCTTGCCAACGACCAGATGCTCGTCGGCCGCAGCTTCAAGTACCACCGCCCGCGCGGCATCGTGACGGCAGGCTCCGCCGAGCCAAATGCGCTGGTTGCGATCGGCAAAGGCGGGCGCACGGAGCCAAACACGCGGGCGACGGTCGCTGAGCTCTATCAGGGGCTTTCCGCCGCCAGCCAAAATCGGTGGCCGTCGCTGAAATACGACGTCAGTTCCCTCAACAGCCTGCTGTCGCCGTTTCTGAGCGCCGGCTTCTACTACAAGACCTTCATGTGGCCGGCAGCGTTCTGGGAGAAGGTCTACGAGCCGCTGATCCGCAAAGCCGCCGGTCTCGGCCGGGCGGTGATGCAGGCGGACCCGGACCGCTACGAAAAGGCCTGGGCGCACTGCGACCTCATCGTCGTCGGCGCTGGCCCGACCGGCCTGATGGCGGCGCTGACGGCGGCACGCGCCGGCCTGCGCGTCGTCCTTGCAGACGAAGGCTTCCGCTTCGGCGGCTCGCTGCTTTCGGAAAAGTTGACGCTCGACGGTGTTCCCGGCGCCCGCTTTGCGCAAACGGTTGTCGATGAGTTGTCGAATCTTGAAAATGTCACGCTCATGCCGCGCACGACAGTTTTCGGGTGGTACGACGACAATGTCTTCGGGGCGGTTGAGAAGGTGCAGAAGCACGTCGCCGAACCTTCGCCGGATCTGCCGGTCGAACGGCTGTGGCGCATCGTGGCAAAGCGCGCGATCATCGCTACCGGCGCCGAAGAGCGGCCACTCGTCTTCGGCGGCAACGACCGGCCGGGCGTAATGATGGCCGGCGGCATGCGCACTTACCTCAACCGCTATGCCGTTTCCGCGGGCAAGAAGGTGGCGGTCTTCACCAATGGCGGCTCTGGCTACCGCACCGCAGCCGATCTTGCCGCGCAGGGCATCGAGATCGCAGCGATCGTCGATACGCGCACACATGCGGCCGATGGCGCGCCCGACGGTGTGCGTGTCATTCGCGGCGGCAGCGTCATCGCGACCAAGGGCAGGCATCGCCTGAGCGCGTTGATCGCGGATCGCAGCGGTTTCGAGGAAACCATTGCCTGCGACGCGCTTGCCATGTCGGGCGGTTGGTCGCCCGTCATACACCTTGCCTGCCAGCGCGGCGGCAAACCGGTCTGGTCGGAGGAAAAGCAGGCGTTCCTCGCGCCTGTGGTCGCCGGCCTCGATGTGGCGGGTGCCGCTGCCGGCGAAGCGAGCCTTTCCGGCTGTCTCGCCGATGGCGCCGGCAAGGCCGCAGCGGTCGCAACGGCGCTCGGGCGGACAGTCCGCCAGGCGGACATTCCTTCGGTGGAAGGCGAGTATGATCCGGCGTTTGCTGCTGTCTGGTACGTTCCAGGCGCCAAGGACAAGGCTTTCGTCGATTTCCAGAACGATGTTCATGCCAAGGATCTGGGGCTCGCCTTGCGCGAAGGCTTCGGGCACATCGAACATGCCAAGCGCTATACGACGAGCGGCATGGCGACCGACCAGGGCAAGCTCGGCAACGTCAACGCCACCGGCATCATCGCCGGCATGCAGGGGGTGAGCCCCGCAGCCGTCGGTACCACAACCTTCCGACCGTTCTACACGCCCGTTTCCTTCGGCGCGATGACCGGCACGTCGCGGGGCAAGCACGCCCGGCCGTTCCGCGAATCTCCCCTGCACGGCTGGGCGAAGAAGAACGGTGCCACCTTCGTGGAAGCCGGGCTCTGGTACCGATCGGCATGGTTCCCGCGCCCCGGCGAAAAGACCTGGCGCGAGAGCGTCGACCGCGAAGTTCTGAACGCGCGCGCCAACGTCGGGATTTGCGACGTCTCGACGCTCGGCAAGATCGAGGTCTTCGGTCCTGACTCCGCCGAGTTTCTGAACCGGCTCTATTCCAACGCCTTCCTGAAACTCCCGGTTGGGCGGGCCCGCTATGGGCTGATGCTGCGGGAAGACGGGGTCGTTTACGACGACGGCACCACCAGCCGGCTTTCTGAAAACCACTTCGTGGTGACCACCACCACCGCCTATGCTGCAGAGGTTCTGACGCACATGGAGTTCTGTGCGCAAACCCTTTGGCCCAATCTCGACGTGCGTTTCGTTTCGTCTTCCGATCAATGGGCGCAGATGTCGGTCGTCGGCCCTAAGGCGCGGCAGGTGCTGCAGCAATTGGTCGAAGACGACATTTCAAACGAAGCCTTCCCTTTCCTCGCGGCCAAACCTGTAGCGCTGAAGGGCGGACTGAAGGCCAGGCTCTTCCGCATCTCGTTCTCAGGCGAACTTGCCTACGAGCTGGCGGTTCCGGCAGGCTTCGGCGAGGCGGTGGCCGATCAGGTCATGGAGGCTGGGCAGGCACATGGCATCTCAGCCTACGGCGTCGAGGCGCTGAACGTGATGCGGATCGAGAAGGGTCACGTCACCCACAACGAGTTCGACGGTCGCACGACGCCTGACGATGTCGGGCTCGGACGAATGATGTCGGCGCAGAAAGCCGACTTCATCGGCAAGCGGCTATCCACTCGTTTCGGTCTGACGGCGGCGGACCGCCTCCAGTTGGTCGGCCTCAAGCCGGTCGATTCGGCGCGCGAGATCAGGGCCGGAGCGCATCTGCTCAAGGAGGGGGCGAAGCCTTCGACGGCAAACGACCAGGGCCATGTCTCCTCCGCCTGCTTCTCGCCGGTGCTCGGCCATTCGATCGCGCTCGCTTTCCTGAAATCCGGTCGTGAGAGGATGGGCGAGAGGATCGTCGTCTGGGACGGGCTGCGCGGGGACGAAATATTCGCGGAAGTCTGCAGCCCCGTCTTTGTCGATTCCGACAACAAGAAGCTTCATCAGTGAGAACGGCGCCATGAGCATTGCATATCTCGACAGACATGTGCTCGACGAGCGGCTGGCTTCCACCGCATCTCAGCCGAACGCGAACCATCTGGCAATCGTGCGTCGTTTCGCGGCAGTGTCGGTGTTGGTGAACCCCGGCGACGAGGGCGAGGTGCTTGCGTCGCTGAGCGCGACGCCCGCGATCTCGGTGCGCATGGTCGGTCCCTTCGAGTGGCTTGCGGTTTCCGAAACGCTGGACGGCGAGGGTGTCGTTGCCGACCTTTCGAGGCTTGACGCGGGGCGCGTCTCCCTGGTCGACCAAAGCGACGGTCGCGTGCTTTTTAGAGTATCCGGGCCGAACGTCCGGGCTATCCTTGCCAAATGCGTTGCCGTCGACCTGCATCCTGACGTCTTTCATGAAGGGCGCTCCGCCAATATGCTCTGCTGCCATGTCAGCGCCAATGTCGCGTGCACTGGCGGAGACGTCTTCGAAATCGTCGTGATGCGCTCCTATGCGGGCTTTGTTTTCGACGAACTCATGGAGATGGGACGCGAATTCGCGCTGACGGCAGGCTTTGCCGCGTAGCGATGGCGCGATCCGGACAATCGCGATGGCGCAAATAGAAATGTCGGCTTCGCAGTTCAGGCTATTGGGGCGGTTTGATTGCCACTAGGCTCAGCGCCATCATTCTGCTGAATCTAACGGATTTTTCCTGCGGATTTCAATGGCATGGGTGAGGGGATGCAGCGCGGCCGTCTCGGCAGCACGCTCGAAAACCGGAGAAACTTATGAAAAGCCATGCCAAGGTCGTCGTCGTCGGTGGCGGTGTCGTCGGGTGTTCCGTTCTCTACCATCTGACGAAGTTCGGCTGGACGGATGTCGTCCTGTTGGAGCGCTCCGAGCTGACCTCCGGCTCGACATGGCATGCGGCAGGCGGCATGCACACCATCAACGGCGATCCGAACGTTGCCAAGCTGCAGAAATATACGGTCGAGCTCTACAAGGAGATCCAGGAATATTCGGGCCAGGATGTCGGCCTCCACATGACCTCCGGTCTGATGCTTGCAGCCACTCCACAGCGCTTCGACTGGCTGAAGTCGATCCTTGCCAAGGGCCGCTACAACGGTCTAGAGGCGACGCTGCTGACGCCGAAGGAAGCGCACGAGATGATGCCGCTTCTCGATCCCGATCAGTTCGTCGGTGCGCTCTACGATCCGGTCGAAGGCCATCTCGACCCCTATGGGACGACGCATGCCTATGCTAAATCCGCAAAAAAGAACGGCGCCGAGATCTACCTGCACACCAAGGTCGAGGATCTCGTGCAGCGCGAGGATGGTTCCTGGCGCGTCATCACCAATCAGGGCGACATCATCGCCGAGCACGTCGTAAACTGCGGTGGCCTTTGGGCACGCGAAGTCGGCCGCATGGTCGGTCTCGAATTGCCGGTGCTCGCCATGGAGCACATGTACCTCATCACCGAAGACATGCCGGAAGTGGCCGATTTCAACAAATCAACCGGCAAGGAACTGATGCATTGCGTCGATTTCGACGGCGAGATCTACCTCCGCCAGGAGCGAGGCGGCATGCTCATGGGCACCTATGAAAAGGCCTGCCGCCCCTGGTCGCCGCTGACCACGCCGTGGGACTTCGGCCATGAACTGCTGGCGGAAGACATCGAGCGCATTACGCCCGAGCTGGAAGTCGGTTTCCGCCATTTCCCGGCCTTCAACAAGGCGGGCATCAAGACGATCATCAATGGTCCCTTCACCTTCTCGCCCGACGGCAACCCGCTCGTTGGCCCTGTCCGGGGGCTCAACAACTATTGGTCGGCCTGCGCCGTCATGGCCGGCTTCAGCCAGGGCGGCGGCGTCGGATTGGCGCTCGCGAACTGGATGATCCACGGCGATCCCGGCTTCGACGTCTTCGCCATGGACGTTTCGCGCTACGGCGATTACGCGACGCTTGCCTACACCAACGCCAAGGTGCGCGAAAACTATACGCGACGCTTCTCGATCCGCTACCCCAACGAGGAGCTGCCGGCTGCCCGACCGCTGATGACGACGCCGATCTATGACAAGCTGAAAGCGGCCGGCGCCGTATTCGGCGCGTCATATGGCCTCGAACAGGCTTTGTGGTTTGCCCCTGAGGGTGAGGAAGACAAGTTCTCCTGGCGGCGCTCCAACGATTTCGATGTCGTGGGCGCAGAAGCAGCAGCGGTCCGCGAGAGCGCCGGGCTCATGGAAACCTCGGGCTTCGCCAAGTACTCGGTGAAGGGTGCGGGCGCGCAAGCCTGGCTCGATCGTCTGCTCACCTGCCGTATTCCGGCGATCGGTCGCATGACGCTTGCGCCGATGCTGAAGCACGATGGCAAGCTGATCGGCGACTTCACGCTCGCCAGGCTCGGAGAGGACGACTTCCTCGTCATCGGATCGGGCATTGCCGAGGCGTATCATATGCGCTGGTTCGAGAGCCACTTGCCGAAGGACGGCTCGGTCGAGCTCAAGCCGCTCGGTCTGTCGCTGCTCGGTCTTTCCATCGCCGGCCCGAATGCGCGCAAGGTGATGGAGAAGCTGACCCACCAGGATATCTCCGATGCGGCGTTTCCCTTCATGAGCATCCGGCGCATGGATCTCGGCATGGCGCCGGCGATCGTCGGCCGCGTCACCTATACCGGCGATCTCGGCTACGAAATCTGGATGAAGCCGGAATATCAAAGCTATCTCTTCAACGAGCTGATGGCCGCGGGCGCGGAATTTGGCATCAGGCTCTTCGGTTTGCGGGCGCTCAATGCGCTGAGACTCGATAAGTCCTATGGCAGCTGGTCACGCGAGTACCGGCCGCTATACGGGCCGCTCGAGGCTGGCCTTGGCCGCTTTGTGGCGCTCACCAAGGGTGCGGATTTCATCGGCAAGCAGGCGGCGGCCAAGGAAAAGGCCGATGGCGGCGCGTTGCGCCTGCGCACGTTCATCGTCAATGCAAGGGATGCCGATGTGATCGGCGACGAGCCGATCTACCACGCCGGCGCGGTTTGCGGTTGGGTCACCTCGGGCGGCTACGCGCATGCGTCGGGTGTTTCTGTCGCGGTCGGGTACGTGCCGAAGGAGATTGCAGACGAAGGCGAGGGCTGGTCGATCGAACTCCTCGGCGAAATGCTGCCGGCGCGCCTTCAGCTTCAACCTCTCTTCGATGCGGATGGCGCGCGCATGCGGTCCTGACGAAGCAGGATCAGCGAGGGCGAAGCTCCGACGAGATTCGCCCTCGATTTGCCGGCAGTCCGATCCCTAGCCGACATTCGCCCCCTCAGGCGAGAGACCCATTGCTTTCACCGTGTCGTGGATGGTCGCGTCAAGCCCGAGCAAGACGAGGAGAGAGGTGACACCGCGCGCTAAAAAAATACTCGATCCGCCTCCGGAGAAGCCGGACATGTATTCACTAATCTGGGGCTGAAAAGCGCCGGCTTACGAAGCTTGCCCAAATTTGAGACAAAGAGTGCCGTTTTTATGCCGCATGTGGCCCTTTGGGCGTCATTGCACAGGCTTTTGCAAAGAATTTGTCAATCTTGCGGCTTTTTAACTTCACATTTGCATCGAAAACGTTATGGAATCGAGCCAATGGCCGCTGCTCAGTGGTAGGCCAAACCAAAAAAAGAGATGCGGCTGACCTCATCCGCATCCAGGGGAAATGATATATGGAGTACTTTATCCAGCAGCTCCTCAACGGGCTGACTCTTGGGTCCATCTATGGCCTTGTGGCCATTGGCTATACGATGGTTTACGGCATTATCGGCATGATCAATTTCGCCCACGGCGATATCTTCATGCTGGGTGGTTTCGCCGCTCTCATCGTCTTCCTGGTTCTCACATCGATGTTCGCCGGTCTGCCCGTCGCGGTCCTGCTCATCATCATGCTGGTGGTGGCGATGTTGATGACGAGCCTCTGGAACTGGGCGATCGAGCGCGTCGCCTACCGGCCGCTGCGCGGCTCGTTTCGTCTCGCGCCGCTGATTACGGCGATCGGCATGTCGATCGTGCTTTCCAACTTCATCCAGGTGACGCAGGGCCCGCGCAACAAGCCGATCCGGCCGCTCGTGACCACGGTCTACAATATCAGCGGGGTTTCGATCTCGCTGAAGCAGATCATCATCGTCATCATCACGACGGTGCTCCTGGTCGCTTTCTGGTACATCGTCAATCGCACCGCGCTCGGCCGCGCCCAGCGCGCCACCGAGCAGGATCGCAAGATGGCGGCGCTTCTCGGCATCAATGTCGACCGCACGATCTCGATCACGTTCGTGATGGGCGCGGCACTTGCCGCCGTCGCCGGCACGATGTTCCTCATGTATTATGGCGTTGTGTCGTTCACGGACGGCTTCGCTCCGGGCGTCAAGGCATTCACTGCGGCCGTTCTCGGCGGCATCGGATCGCTTCCCGGCGCAGTCCTCGGCGGCCTCCTGATTGGCGTCATCGAGTCGCTCTGGTCCGCCTATTTCACGATCGCTTACAAGGACGTCGCAACCTTCGCACTCCTGGCTTTCGTGCTGATCTTCAAGCCGACGGGTATCCTCGGGCGGCCGGAAGTCGAGAAGGTATAACGCCATGGAAAAGTCAGTTGCTGTCACAGGCAAGTCCGCTTCCGGTCTTGTCCAGAAGGGTATTACCGAGGCGTTGTTTGCCGCGGTCATCTCCTTCGGCATGTTCGTGCTGTATGTCGGGTTGAAAACCGATCAAAACATCAACAACGAACTCGTCATCGTACCCCGCTGGGGACTATTGGCGATCTTCGTCCTGATTACCGCCGTGGCGCGTTTCGTAGGCGTTGTTTTCATTCGCCCCTATATCGACATTCGCAAGCTGGAGAAGGCGAAGGCCGGCGAGCTCGACATCTCCACGGAGAAGAGCTTCTTCCACAAGCACTTCCTGAAGATCGTGCTCGTGTTCCTGGCCATCTTCCCGATTGCTTCGGTCATGCTGCTCGGGCCGCAAGGCTCGCTGAAGTGGGTCGACAATTTCGGCATCCAGATCCTCATCTACGTGATGCTCGCCTGGGGTCTCAACATCGTCGTCGGTCTGGCCGGTCTGCTCGACCTTGGCTACGTGGCCTTCTACGCGGTCGGCGCCTACTCCTACGCGCTGCTGTCCAGCAATTTCGGCCTGTCCTTCTGGGTTCTCCTGCCGGTCGCCGGATTGCTGGCGGCGCTCTGGGGCGTCATTCTCGGCTTCCCCGTGCTGCGTCTGCGTGGCGACTACCTGGCGATCGTGACGCTTGCCTTCGGTGAGATCATCCGCCTTGTTCTCATCAACTGGACGGATGTGACAAAGGGCACTTTCGGCATTTCGGGGATCGCCAAGGCTTCGATTTTCGGGATCTGGTCTTTCGACGTCGGTGCGGCGAACAATTTCGCCAAGTCTTTCGGCCTGCCGATGGCGTCCGCATGGTACAAGATCTTCCTGTTCTATCTGATCCTGCTGCTCTGCATGTTGACCGCCTACGTGACGATCCGCCTGCGCCGCATGCCGATCGGCCGCGCCTGGGAAGCGCTGCGCGAGGACGAGATTGCATGCCGCTCGCTCGGCATCAACACGGTGACCACCAAGCTGACGGCGTTTGCCACCGGCGCGATGTTCGCAGGCTTTGCCGGCTCCTTCTTCGCCGCGCGTCAGGGCTTCGTCTCGCCGGAATCCTTCGTCTTCATGGAATCGGCCGTCATTCTCGCCATCGTCGTTCTCGGCGGCATGGGCTCGCTGACGGGCATCGCGATTGCCGCCTTGCTGATGGTCGGCGGTACGGAACTGCTGCGTGAGATGGACTTCCTCAAGGCCATCTTCGGCCCGGAATTCACCCCGGAACTCTACCGTATGCTGATCTTCGGCCTCGCGATGGTCGTGGTCATGCTCTTCAAGCCGCGCGGTTTCGTCGGCTCACGCGAGCCGACCGCCTTCCTCAAGGAGCGCAAGGCAGTTTCCGGCAGCTTTACCAAGGAGGGCCACGGCTGATGAGCCCTGTAACCGATATGTCCAGCGATACCCTGCTCAAGGTCGAGCACCTGTCGATGAAGTTCGGCGGCCTGATGGCCATCAACGACTTCTCCTTTGAGGCCAAGCGCGGCGACATCACCGCGCTGATCGGACCGAACGGCGCCGGCAAGACCACCGTGTTCAACTGCATCACCGGCTTCTACAAGCCGACGATGGGTATGATCACGATGATGCAGAAGGACGGCACGCAACATCTCTTGGAGCGGCTGCCCGACTTCCGCATCACCAAGGAAGCGAAGGTCGCCCGTACGTTCCAGAACATTCGACTGTTCTCGGGCTTGACCGTGCTCGAGAACCTGTTGGTCGCGCAGCACAACAAGCTGATGAAGGCATCCGGCTATACCGTGCTCGGGCTTCTCGGCCTCGGCAGCTACCGTTCGGAAGCCAAGAAGTCCATCGAGCTTGCCCAGCACTGGCTGGAAAAGGCCGATCTCATCGATCGCGCCGACGATCCGGCTGGAGATCTTCCCTATGGCGCGCAGCGCCGCCTGGAAATCGCGCGCGCCATGTGCACCGGTCCGGAGCTTCTGTGCCTGGACGAGCCTGCGGCCGGCCTCAATCCGCGCGAATCCGCGGCTTTGAACCAGTTGCTGCAAAACATTCGTATCGATACCGGCGCTTCGATCCTGCTGATCGAACACGACATGTCGGTCGTCATGGAAATTTCCGACCACGTCGTGGTGCTGGAATACGGACAGAAGATCTCGGATGGCACGCCGGATGAGGTCAAGAACGATCCGCGCGTTATCGCGGCCTATCTCGGTGTTGAGGATGATGAAGTGGAGGAAGTGATCGCAACCGTCGAACAGCTCGAAGGGGGCGCACACTGATGGCAACCCAACCACTTCTGAAAGTCCAGGGCGTGGAGACCTACTACGGCAATATCCGCGCGCTCGCGGGTGTCGACGTCGAAGTCAACAGCGGCGAAATCGTCAGCCTGATCGGCGCGAACGGCGCCGGCAAGTCCACGCTGATGATGACGATTTGCGGGAGCCCGCAGGCGAAGGTCGGTTCCGTGATCTTCGAGGGTCGCGACATCACCCGCATGCCGACCCACGAGATTGCCCGCCTGCGCATCGCACAGTCGCCTGAAGGCCGCCGGATCTTCCCGCGCATGACGGTGACGGAAAATCTCCAGATGGGCGCCGGCCTCGACAACCTCAAATATTTCAACGAGGACGTCGAAAAGATGTTCACGCTGTTCCCGCGCCTGAAAGAGCGCCAGAGCCAGCGTGGCGGCACGCTTTCGGGTGGCGAGCAGCAGATGCTCTCCATCGCCCGCGCGCTCATGGCGCGTCCGAAGCTCCTGCTTTTGGACGAGCCGTCGCTCGGCCTGGCACCGTTGATCGTCAAGGGCATATTCGAGGCGATCAGGGTTCTGAACAAGACGCAAGGCCTCACCGTCTTCCTCGTCGAGCAGAACGCTTTTGCGGCCCTCAGACTCTCCGACCGCGCCTACGTCATGGTCAACGGCAAGGTGACCATGAGCGGTTCCGGCAAGGAACTGCTCGCCAATCCTGAAGTCCGCGCCGCCTATCTCGAAGGCGGACGGCATTGATGTCCGCGAAGGGGAGCGTTTGATATGCAGGGACTTTTCTTCGAGAGCGATACGGGCGTGCGCACTGTCATTCGCCTGATCGTCGTCCTCATCGGCTTCTGGACCGCCTGGCGCGCCGGAAAAGCGGTTGCCGAGAGCTGGAACGACTACCCGCTGGTGATCGTCTACACGTTGCTGCTGGCCTTTGCCATGCGGTTCTTGCATCACGCCCTGTTCGACGGGCCGATGCTCAGCGTGTTTTACTATGTCATCGATGTGGTTGTACTTCTGATCTTCTCGACGGCCGGTTATCGCTACCGTCGCACGAAGCAGATGGTCAATAACTACTATTGGCTTTACGACAAGACTTCAGCCTTTTCCTGGCGGAAGAAGAATTGACAGCTTGCGGAAACTAGGCACAGATTGCCTTCCCGCAAGCATAAACGAATTCCTGTGAGAGGGTGGCGGTATCGCGCAGGGCACATGGAACAACCGCTCAAAAAATTGGGAGTAACAAAATGAAGAAGTATCTTCTGTCGGCAGTAGCGCTGACGGCTATGGTAGCGTTCAGCGGCAACGCCTGGGCAGATATCGTAGTCGCCGTCGCTGGCCCGCTGACCGGTCCGAACGCCGCCTTCGGCGCACAGCTCCAGAAGGGTGCCGAGCAGGCTGCTGCAGACATCAATGCTGCCGGCGGCATCAACGGCGAAAAGATCAAGATCGTGCTCGGCGACGACGTCTCCGACCCGAAACAGGGCATCTCGGTCGCCAACAAGTTCGTCGCTGACGGCGTCAAGTACGTCATCGGCCACTTCAACTCGGGCGTATCCATTCCGGCTTCGGAAGTCTACGCCGAGAACGGCATCCTGGAAATCACCCCGGCTGCTACCAACCCGAAGTTCACCGAGCGCGGACTCTGGAACACCTTCCGTACCTGCGGTCGTGACGACCAGCAGGGCGCAATCGCCGGCAAGTACCTTGCCGACAAGTTCAAGGACGCCAAGATCGCCGTCGTTCACGACAAGACCCCCTACGGTCAGGGCCTCGCTGACGAAACCAAGAAGGCCATGAATGCCGCTGGTGTCACCGAAGTCATGTACGAAGGCATCAACGTCGGCGACAAGGACTTCTCGGCCCTCATCGCGAAGATGAAGGAAGCCGGCGTTTCGATCATCTACTGGGGCGGTCTCCACACCGAAGCCGGCCTGATCATCCGCCAGGCTGCCGACCAGGGCCTGAAGGCTACGCTCGTATCCGGTGACGGTATCGTTTCGAACGAACTGGCATCGATTGCTGGCGACGCAGTTGCCGGTACGCTGAACACCTTCGGCCCCGATCCGACACTGAACCCGGCCAACAAGGAACTCGTCGAAAAGTTCAAGGCCGCCGGCTTCAACCCGGAAGCTTACACGCTCTACTCCTACGCTGCGCTGCAGACGATCGTTGCCGCCGCCAAGGCTGCGAATTCCACGGACACGCAGGAAGTTGCCGCCGCCATGAAGGCGAAGGGTCCGTTCTCGACCGTTCTCGGCGATATCTCCTTCGACCAGAAGGGCGACCCCAAGATTCCTGGCTACATCATGTACGAATGGAAGAAGGGCGCTGACGGCAAGTACACCTACGTGCCGCAGGACGCTAAGTAAGCCTAGTATCCGGCTTATCTCTATCGAAGCCCGGTCCTGCGACCGGGCTTCTTTTTTTGAGCATGTTCCAATCGCCGCCGACTTGCTCTACCTCTTCGATATCTCAAGCAGTCAGGGAATTGCCCATGTCGCGACCCCGCGTTCTCGTCACCCGCCGCTGGCCCGCGGCCGTGGAAGCCGCCCTCTGCGATCGCTTCGACACGACGCTGCGCCCGCACAACACGGCAATGACCGTCGACGAGATTGCAGAGGCGCTCCGCAACTATGATGCGCTGCTGCCGACCGTATCGGACAGGCTTCCCGCATCCGTATTCGCCTTGACACCGATCCGCACGAAAATCCTCGGCAATTTCGGCGTCGGCTTCAACCACATCGATGTCGCCGCCGCCATGGACAAGGGCGTCGTCGTCACCAATACGCCGGGCGTACTGACGGATTGCACGGCGGATATTGCCATGCTCTTGTTGCTGACCGTGGCGCGCCGTGGTGGCGAGGGTGAGCGGCAGCTTCGGGCCGGCGAATGGAAAGGCTGGTGCCCGACCCATATGATCGGCACCAAGGTTACCGGCAAGACCGTCGGCATCATCGGCTTCGGCCGCATCGGCAAGGCTTTCGCACAGCGCTGTCATTTCGGTTTCGGCATGAACGTCGTTTTCTACAACCGCTCGCCAGTGGGGTCTGAGGAGGCGGAACGCTACGGCGCGCGCCAGCTGCCGACGGTGGAAGCAGTGCTTGCCGAGGCCGATTTCGTGTCGCTTCATTGCCCCGGCGGCGCGGAAAATCGGCATCTCATCAACGCCCCCCGCCTGGCTGCGATGAAGCCGGGAGCATTCCTTATCAATACGGCGCGCGGAGATGTGGTGGACGAAAGTGCGCTGATTGCGGCGCTCGAAAGCCGCACGATCCGTGGCGCCGGTCTAGACGTTTACGAGGCCGAGCCGCAGGTTCCGGATGCCCTACGCCCCATGGAAAACGTGGTTCTCCTGCCGCATCTCGGCAGCGCCACCGAAGAGACGCGGACCGCCATGGGCATGAAGGTCGTCGACAACATCACCGCCTTCTTCGAAGGGCGCGATCCGCCCGACCGTGTGGCTTAGCGCCTATTATTTCATCGTTTGATGATAAAGCGGGCTGGTCGGAGACCGCCGTTCCTAGGCGGGAGCCGCGACTGCGCGGCTCCTATCAATGGGCACGGAACTTGCTACCTTGTCACGGTTGATAACAGCGAGGAGACGGGTATGTCGGCAGCGGCAAGCATTGCGCCGCAAAGGGCGAAAGGCGAGGGCCGTCTGTCGGTCAAGCCCTTTGCCGGTCGGACGCGTCTTGCAGAACTCTATCAGGACGGCTCCGCGAAGATCCGGTTACCCCATACCTTCAACGACACCATGGAGGCCGTTCTTATCAATACGGCGGGCGGCCTAACGGGTGGCGACCAATTGCGCTGGCGCATCGCCGCCGGCTCCGGCACGCGGCTCGATGTCACGACGCAGGCATCGGAGAAGATCTATAAGGCGGTTTCCGGCAGCATCGCTGAAGTCGTTACCTCCATCGAGGCTGGTGACGGTGCTCGGGTCGATTGGCTGCCGCAGGAAACCATACTCTTCGACCGGGCGGCCCTGTCGCGGACCCTCGATGTCTCGCTGCACGAGACTTCCGAATTTCTGGCCGTCGAAGCGGTCGTCCTCGGCCGCAAGGCGATGGGCGAGACGATGCGGGAAGGCCTGTTTCGCGATCGCTGGCGCATCCGCCGGGCGGGTCGGCTGATCCATGCGGAGGATCTGCGTCTGGACGGCGATATCGCGGCGCTAGCACGTGCGCCGGCCGTGCTGAGCGGCCAGATCGCCTTTGCAACAGTGCTCTATGCGAGCCCGGTCGCGGAAGGTCATCTTGCCGCCCTGCGCGCGCTCGCCTCGCCGCATATGGGTGGCGTGAGCCACTGGCGAGACAAGCTCGTCGTGCGCCTTGCCGCGCCCGATGGCTTCGCGCTCAGAAAAATCCTGATCCCGATCATTTCCATCTTGCGCGGCGGTGCGTCCGTGCCGAAAGTCTGGAGCCTCTAGAGCAATGCCGGTCAAAACAATGGATCCGCGATGAACCTTACTCCCCGAGAAAAAGACAAGCTCCTGATTTCCATGGCGGCGATCGTGGCCCGGCGGCGCCTGGAGCGCGGCGTCAAGCTGAACCATCCGGAAGCGATCGCGCTCATCACCGATTTCGTCGTCGAGGGTGCGCGCGACGGGCGTCCGGTCGCCGAACTGATGGAGGCGGGTGCCCACGTCATCAACCGTTCGCAAGTCATGGAAGGCATCGCCGAAATGATCCATGACGTGCAGGTGGAGGCGACGTTTCCTGATGGCACGAAGCTGGTGACCGTGCACGAGCCGATCCGCTGAGGAGGGACCATGCTGGAACTCAGGCCCAACTGCGAATGCTGCGATCGCGACCTGCCGCCGGATAGTGTGCAGGCGATGATCTGCACCTTCGAATGCACTTTTTGTAGCGACTGCGCCGGCGCAGTGCTGCAAGGCGTTTGTCCGAACTGCGGCGGCGAACTGGTGCGCCGGCCGATCCGTCCCGCATCGAAGCTTGCCGCCTATCCGGCATCGACGAAGCGCATCCTGAAAGCCGAGGGCTGCGCTCCCGGCAAAGCCGCTTGAGAGGAGACGCGAACTTGATCCCAGGTGAAATCATCGCTGCGAGCGGCGACATCGAACTCAATGCCGGCGCGGCAACTTTGACGCTGGAAGTATCCAACACAGGCGACCGCCCGGTGCAGGTCGGCAGCCACTATCACTTCGCCGAAACCAATGCTGGCCTCGTTTTCGATCGGGAGCAGGCGAGGGGCATGCGGCTCGACATCCCCGCCGGCACGGCCGTGCGCTTCGAGCCCGGCCAGACGCGGGCTGTCACGCTCATTCCGCTTTCGGGCCGCCGCGAGGTCTACGGCTTCCGCCAGCAGATCATGGGCAAGCTCTAGAGGTGAGGGGCCAGCGGAAACGAACGATCGTCATCGTCGGCAACGGCGATGTCGCGCAATCGGCGAAGGAGGCGATCGAGGCTGCCGATCTGGTCGTGCGCTTCAACGATTGCCGTTCAACGTCGACGAGCGGCCTCAGGACGCATGTCGTTGCGGTCTGCAACACCGGGCGTCCGGCAAAGGCGATGCTGTCGTCGCCGGAATGGCGCGATCTTGCGGCCGTGCAAGCGGCATCCGAGATCTGGAGCGTTCGCGACCCAAGGTTTTTTGCGGGCCTCAAGGCGTCGCTGGCGCTTTCCCATCCCGAGCTCGACGATTTTTGCGACGACTATACCGATGAGTTCGCAGCCTTTGCCGAGCAGACCGGCAAGCGCCATGTCGTGATCGATCAGTCGATCCATCGCGGCGTCGAGGCAGCGCTTACGCCCTATGCCCCGGAACCCTATGTCGTTCCGAGCAGCGGCATGATCGTCATTGCGCACGCGCTGGCGAAATATGCCGACGCAGCCGTTGCAATTGCCGGTTTCGGGCACGTCGGCTGGCAGTGGCATCCTTTTGCCGCCGAGAAATTGCTGCTGAATTCCTACGCCGCCGCCGGCCGCCTGACGCGCCTTGGCGAACCGGCGCCCGTTTCATCCTCGCAAGGAGCCTGATCGATGCCTTACAAGATCTCCCGCGCTGCCTACGCCAACATGTTCGGCCCGACCGTCGGCGACAAGGTGCGGCTGGCAGACACCGAGCTTTTCATCGAGGTGGAGAAGGATTTCACGACCTATGGCGAGGAGGTGAAGTTCGGCGGCGGCAAGGTGATCCGCGACGGCATGGGCCAGAGCCAGGCGACGCGGGCGCAAGGTGCCGTTGATACCGTCATCACGAATGTGGTCATCCTCGACCATACGGGCATCGTGAAGGCGGATATCGGCCTTAAGAACGGACGCATCGCGGCAATCGGCAAGGCGGGTAATCCAGACACGCAGCCGGGCGTCAATATCATCGTCGGTCCATCGACCGAGGCGATTGCCGGCGAAGGCAAGATCATCACCGCCGGCGGCATGGATGCGCATATCCACTTCATCTGCCCGCAGCAGATCGAGGAAGCGCTGATGTCCGGCGTGACTTGCATGCTCGGCGGCGGCTCAGGCCCCGCGCACGGGACACTCGCCACCACCTGCACCGGCGCCTGGCATATCGAGCGGATGATCGAGAGCTTCGACGGCTTTCCGATGAACCTCGCGCTCGCCGGCAAGGGCAACGCGTCGCTGCCCGCAGCCCTCGAGGAGATGGTGCTGGCCGGCGCGTCGTCGCTGAAGCTGCACGAAGACTGGGGCACCACGCCCGCCGCCATCGACTGCTGCCTTTCGGTCGCCGACGAATACGACATTCAGGTGATGATCCACACGGATACACTGAACGAGAGCGGCTTCGTCGAGGATACGATCGGCGCCATCAAGGGCCGCACCATCCACGCCTTCCATACCGAGGGTGCCGGCGGCGGGCACGCGCCTGATATCATCAAGATCTGCGGTCAACCAAACGTCATCCCGTCGTCCACCAACCCGACCAGGCCCTATACGGTCAATACGGTCGCCGAGCATCTCGACATGCTGATGGTTTGCCATCACCTGTCGCCGTCGATCCCCGAGGACATTGCGTTCGCCGAGAGCCGTATCCGCAAGGAAACGATCGCCGCTGAAGACATCCTGCACGACATCGGCGCTTTCTCGATCATCTCTTCCGACAGCCAGGCCATGGGCCGCGTCGGTGAAGTCGCAATCCGCACCTGGCAGACCGCGGACAAGATGAAGCGGCAGCGCGGGCGGCTCAAGGAAGAGACAGGCGAGAACGACAACTTCCGCGTCCGCCGCTACGTCGCGAAATACACGATCAATCCGGCGATCGCCCAGGGCCTCAGCCATGAGATCGGCTCGATCGAAGTCGGGAAGCGCGCCGATCTGGTGCTCTGGAATCCCGCCTTCTTCGGCGTAAAGCCTGACATGGTGCTGCTAGGCGGCTCGATCGCCGCCGCGCCGATGGGCGATCCGAATGCCTCGATCCCGACGCCGCAGCCGATGCATTACCGGCCGATGTTTGCCGCTTACGGCAAGCTGCGCACCTCGTCGTCCGTCACCTTCGTGTCGCAGGCCTCGCTGGATGCAGGCCTTGCCGGCAGGCTTGGCGTCGCCAAGAACCTCGTTGCTGTCAAGAACACCCGTGGCGGCATTTCCAAGGCGTCGATGGTCCTGAACAGCCTGACCCCCCATATCGAGGTCGATCCCGAGACCTACGAGGTACGTGCCGACGGTGAACTGCTTACCTGCGAGCCGGCGACGGTGCTGCCGATGGCGCAGCGCTACTTCCTGTTCTGAGAGGCAATGCCCCCAACGGCGCAAGCGAGTTCCCGAATGCGGCTTACCCTACCGGTCCTGCTGAGCTTCAACGGCGGCTATGTCGATACCGCCGGCTTCCTCGCGCTGCAAGGACTGTTCACCGCGCATGTCACCGGCAACTTCGTCACCTTCGGCGCGTCGGTGGCGCTTGGGACATCGGGAGCGGCGGCGAAGCTTCTGGCCCTACCGGTCTTTTGCATCGTCGTGATCCTGGTGCGGCTGCTTGCGCATTTACTTGGCGGGCGTAGCCTGCCGGTGCTGCGCACGCTGCTCGTGCTCAAAGTCGGCCTGCTCGCGGCAGCTGCGTTGCTGGCGAGCTGGCTCGGCCCGTTTGCAACTGGCGACAGCTGGCAGGCGATCTTGACGGGCATGGTGCTAGTCTCCGCCATGGCAATCCAGAATGCCGTTCATCGCGTTCATCTTTCGAAGGCACCGCCGACGACGCTGATGACCGGAACGACGACGCAGATCATGATCGACATCGCGGACCTGATGCTCGGCATCACGCCGGAGGCGAAGGCGGCTTGGGCGCAGAGGATCAGCCGCATGAGCGTGGCCGTCTTAAGCTTCGCACTCGGCTGTGCTCTGGCGGCGCTTGCCTTCATCGTGGTGAAGGTTAGTTGCTTCCTGCTGCCGCCTCTGATCGCGATTGCAGGCATTCTGGTCCATGATTTCTCGTCGGAGGAAATGCCCGCCTGAACAGCGGCGCAATCCGGCGCCTTCGCCCTTGTGTCGGACAATGCTATTTTGCATGGTCCGGCAAAATCTTGAACGGAATGAACATGCAGCACATTACCTCCTATCTGCCGGCCGGCACGCCCTCTTCGAACCCGATCGATCGGGTCGTTCTTGCCCACGACCTGCGCCACCTGCGCCGTAAGCTCCTGCACCTCGAAAGCGGCGAGATGATCATGCTCGATCTCAAGGAGGCGGTGCTGTTTGCAAGCGGCGATCTCCTGGTGCGCGAGGATGGCGAGCTGATCGAGATCGTTGCTGCGGACGAGAAGCTTTTTGAAATTCTGCCGCGCGATGCACGTCATCTCGTCGAGCTTGCCTGGCATCTCGGCAACCGGCACCTGTCGGCGGAGATCCGGGAGGATCGCATCCTGATCCTGCGCGACCACGTCATCCGCGCTATGCTGCACGGGCTGGGCGCCACCCTCAACGAAGTGACGGCCCCGTTCCAGCCGACGCGCGGCGCCTATCACGGCGGCCACGCGCACGGCCATCACCACGGGCATGATTGAGACACGGATGGGGGATCGGCAGGACCTGCAAGCGCTGTTGCGGCTGACCGCCTGGCTTTCGCCCGCCTTTCCGGTCGGGTCCTTCGCCTATTCCGGCGGGCTGGAGCAAGCGGTCGGCGATGGGCTTGTCGGGGATGCGGCTGGCCTGCGCGGCTGGCTGGCATTGCTCGTTGAGCGGGGGACGGCGTGGAACGATGCGGTGCTGCTCGCCGAGGCGCATCGTTGCCATCAAGACCCGGTGGCGTTGGCCGGCGCGGCAGAACTTGCCGAGGCGCTTGCCGGGTCACGAGAGCGGCATCAGGAAACGATGTTGCTTGGCGAGGCGTTTCTCGCAGCGGCACGCGCATGGCCGCATCCGGGCGTCGCCACGCTGCCAGCGAAACTTGCCTATCCGGTTGCAGTCGGCGCCATCTCGGGCATGCACGGCATCGAGCTTGAGCGGACGCTCGCCGCCTTTCTGCACGCCTTCATCTCGCAGGCGGTTTCCGCCGGTATCCGGCTCGGCCTCGCTGGTCAGAAGGATGGCCTGAGGATCCTCGCCGCCCTCGAAACCGTCACGGCCGACACCGCGGCGCGCGCGGCGCAATCTAGCCTCGACGATTTAGGCTCGGCGGCCATCCAGGCCGACATTGCAGGCCTCCGCCACGAGAAGCAGGCAACGAGATTGTTTCGCTCATGAGGCCGGAGATTCGGTTACCTCGGGCTGTGTTCTCGGCGTTTGCATCGCGCTATTCTGTTCCGTCCATGGAGATTTCATCATGAACTCGCACAACGGCCCCCTCCGCGTCGGCATCGGCGGCCCTGTCGGCTCCGGCAAGACGGCGCTGACCGAAAAGCTCTGCAAGGCGATGCGCGACGACTATTCCGTCGCCGTCGTGACCAACGATATCTATACCACCGAGGATGCGGAGGCGCTGGTTCGCATGCAAGCGCTGTCGTCCGACCGCATCGTCGGCGTGGAGACCGGCGGCTGCCCGCACACCGCGATCCGCGAGGACGCGACGATCAATCTGCAGGCGATCGCCGGCCTCAGCGAGCGCATCCCCGATCTCGACGTAGTCTTCATCGAATCCGGCGGCGACAATCTGGCCGCGACCTTCTCACCCGATCTTGCCGACATCACCATCTACGTGATCTCCGTCTGCCAGGGCGAGGAAATCCCCCGCAAGGGCGGCCCCGGCATCACGCGCTCCGATCTTCTGGTGATCAACAAGAAGGACCTGGCTCCCCACGTCGGCGCCGATCTCGGCGTCATGGAGCGCGACGCGACCCGTATGCGCGAAACAAGGCCCTTCGTCTTCTCCGACATGAAGCGCGGCGACGGCGTCGGCGCCATCGTTGCGTTTCTGAAGGAGCAGGGCGGGCTCTAGGCGCCGAGGCGCTGGATCAGATGCGGCGCATTGCTGTTTTCTGCCGATCCACATATATATGTGGCCAGTGGAGGTGTGCATGCTGAAGAACACGACAATGAATCTGCCAGAGGACTTGCTGGCCCGTGTCAAGGCCTATGCGGCGGAACATAGAACGACGATGACCGCCATTGTCCGCGAACATTTCGAGGCAATCACCGAGCCGGACAAGGAGCCTGTCGCTGACGATCCGCTCCTTGCCTATTCGAAAGGCTTGCTGTCCCGACAGGAAGCCGTCCGCCGCCTCGGGCTCAGAGACTACGCCGACCTCCTGGTGGCGCTCGGCGATGCCGACCTGCCGATGCCGCTCCCTCCGGCGCATGAAATCGAGAATCAGGCCGCGACTTTCGTCAGGCTCTGGAGAATGGGATGAAGAGATGTACACTGATCTTGCCCGACGCCGGGCCGATCAATAGTCTCTGGGTAGCGGATCGTCTTCAGCTTCTACTCCTGCTCGATATGAAGATCGTCGTGGTCGATGCCGTCTACGATGAGTTGACCAGTGATCCGTCCTACCTGAAAGACCGGGACGTCAAGCAATTCATTGACGATCACAAGCCGTCTTTCGTCATCGCCGAGACCGATATCGGCAACCTCGAAAGAGAGAAAAGGCGTCTCGGACAGAAGCCAAAGAAGAACGCAGGCGAGCTTGCGATGGTTGATTTCATGTCTTCGGAGGATGGGATCGGCCGCTATCTCGACGCTGACGAACCAGTCGCGATCCTTTTCGAGGACGTGGGACTGAGGGTGATCAGCAAGCCACCGAACCTTCACCTGCTGTCGACCGTGGGCTTTCTCAAAGGGCTGGAAGACGTGGGTATTATCGCCTCCGCCGAGGAGGTCATCCATGAGATGCTCCATCCCAGCAAGCCGGGTCGGCGGCCGAACGATGCTCGCAGGCTAACCGACCTGCCCGACGGCACCGATGAACCCGCAGCCATCGGCAGCGCCTGGAAGCCGTTTCTATAAGCCAATCCAATAAAAAAGCCGGGGCGAGCCCGGCTTTTTGTTGGCCTATTCCGCCGCGAGGGGCGGCAGTTTGACCACCGTCATCTTGGCCCCGTGCGGCGCTGTCTGCTTCTCCTCGATGGCATTGACGCGATCTTCGAGGGTTGCGATCGACTGGGCGTTTTCCTCGACGCTTGCCGTCAGCGCCTCCGT
Source organism: Rhizobium sp. RAF56 (assembly GCF_052113965.1). Lineage (NCBI taxonomy): Bacteria > Pseudomonadati > Pseudomonadota > Alphaproteobacteria > Hyphomicrobiales > Rhizobiaceae > Rhizobium > Rhizobium sp. RAF56. The sequence continues at coordinate 141,996 of NZ_JBFRDU010000002.1, read as the reverse complement.
CGTCAGGACGTGATCGTTCGGATCCTTCCTGCCGACGAGGCGGCCAAAGATGCGGGCGAGCAGGCGCGACAGGTCGTCCATGATCAGGAAGAAGGACGGCACGACGATGAGGCTGAGCGCCGTCGAGACGATGATGCCGCCGATCACGGCGATCGCCATCGGCGCGCGGAAGGAGCCGCCTTCGCCGACGCCGAGCGCGGAAGGCAGCATGCCGGCCGACATGGCGATCGAGGTCATGATGATCGGTCGGGCGCGTTTGCGGCCGGCCTCGACCATCGCTTCCACACGCGGCTTGCCCTGGTGCATCATTTCGATCGCGAAATCGACGAGCAGGATCGCGTTCTTGGTGACGATGCCCATCAGCATCAGGCAGCCGATCATGACCGGCATGGAGAGGGCATTGTTGGTGATGATCAGGCCCGCCGCCACGCCGCCGATTGCAAGCGGCAGCGAGAACAGGATGGTGAAGGGCTGGATCACGTCCTTGAACAGCAGCACCAGCACGGTGAGCACCAGAAGCAGGCCGAGCAGCATGGCGTTCAGGAAGCTCTGCTGCATTTCGGCCTGCACCTTGGTGTCGCCGCTTTCAGCGAGGTGCACGGTCGCCGGGATCTTGGCCTCGGCGACGATCTGGCGGAAGCGGTCGGATGCCGAATTCAACGCCACGCCCTGCGGAAGATCGGCGCCGATGGCGACGACCCGATAGCGGTTGTTGCGCTTGATCGAGCTCAAGCCTTCCGAATAGTCGATGTCGGCCACGCTTGCGAGTGGAACGGTGCCGCCGCTTGCGGTCTGGATGCGCAGCGCCCGGAGTGCTGCAAGATCGCGGCGCATGCCGGTCGCCGCCTGGACGCGGATCGGGATCTGCCGGTCATCAAGCGAAATCTTGGCAAGCGAGGCGTCGATGTCGCCGATGGTGGCCACGCGCAGCGTGTCCGAGATCTGCTGCGGCGTAATGCCGAGCCGCGCGGCCTCGTCCTTACGCGGATGGACCTGCAACTCCGGCCGCGGCAGCGCGCCGTCGGCGCTGACATTGGCGAGAAGCGGATCGGCGCGCAGCTTGGATTCGAGAATGCCGATCGCCTCGTTCAGATCCTTTTCGCTGCGCGAAAGGAAGTTGAACGAAAGATCGCGCTCGCCACGGTCGTTGAGTTTGGTGATGTGCACGTCGGGAAGCGAACGCAGCCGGGCGAAGACTTCCCTTTCGATATCCCATTGCGGCCGCACGCGTCCTTCGGCTGCCACCTTCGGTAGGTGCGGGCCAATCACCGGAATGCCGCCGAGAACATCGTTGACCAGCTTCTTGACCAGCGATTGATCGAGCTTGTCGAGCGCCAGCGTCACGGTCGCGCGGCGCAGCTCCAGTTCGCCCTTGGGCGAAGCGCCGCCAAGCACGAAGACGCTTTCGACGCCGTCGATGTCACGGACGCGATGGAAGACTTCGTTGGTGACCTTTTCCGTGTCTTCGAGCCGCGCATTGGGCGGCAACTCGACGGAGAGCACGATGCGCGAGGCGTCTTCCGGCGGAAGGAAGCTGCCTGGGACCTGCAGCAGCATGTAAACCGAGCCGACGAGGAAACCGATGGCCGCAAGAAGCGTGGTATACCGCCAGCGCGTGGTGATGCGGATGAAGCGCGTATAGCCCTTCATGATGCGGCTGTCGTTTTCGTGATGGTCGTCCATGCCGTCTTCGGCGCGCATCAGGTAGGCGGCCATCATCGGCGTGATGAGGCGGGCGACCAGGAGCGAGAAGAACACCGAGAAGGCGACCGTCAGGCCGAACTGGATAAAATACTGGCCCGGAATGCCTGGCATGAATGACACGGGCACGAAAACGGCGATGATGGTGAAGGTCGTCGCGATGACGGCAAGGCCGATCTCGTCCGCGGCTTCGATCGCGGCGCGGTACGGCGTCTTGCCCATCTTGATGTGGCGGGCGATGTTCTCGATCTCGACGATCGCATCGTCGACGAGAATACCGGTCGCAAGCGTCAGCGCCAGGAAGCTGACGAGGTTCAGCGAGAACCCCATCATGCCCATGATCCAGAAGGTCGGGATCGCCGAGAGCGGCAGCGCGATCGCTGAGATCAGCGTGGCGCGCCAGTTGCGCAGGAACAGGAAGACGACGATGACGGCGAGCAGCGCGCCTTCGAGCAGAGTGTGCATCGCCGCTTCGTAGTTGCCGTAGGTGAAGTAGACGGAATCGCTGATGAGTTCGATCGAGACTTCGGGATTTTCGGCGCGCACCTTGTCCAGGCTGTCGGCGACGGTCTTGGCGACGCTCACTTCGCTTGCGCCCTTGGAGCGGAACACGCCGAAGGTCACGACCGGCGCATCGTTGAAGCGCGAGAAGGATTTCGGCTCCTCGTAGGTGTCCTTGATGACGCCGAGATCCGACAGCTTGACGAAGCGGCCGTTGCTGAGAGCAATGGTGGTATCGGCAAGCTGGGCGACCGCACGTGCGTCGCCGAGCACGCGGATCGCCTGCTCGGCGCCCGCGACCTGTCCGCGGCCGGAGCCGAGATCGACGTTGGTGCCACGAAGCTGCTGGCTGACACCCGCCGCCGTTATGCCGTGGGCGTTCAGCTTGTTGGGGTCGAGTTCGATGCGCACCTCGCGGTCGGCGCCGCCGTAGCGGTCGACGCGGCCGATGCCGGTCTGGCCCTGCAGGGCGCGCTTGACGGTATCGTCGACGAACCAGGAAAGCTCCTCGAGCGTCATGTTCGGCGAGGAAACCGCAAAGGTCTGGATCGCCTGGCCCTCGACGTCGATCTTGCTGACGATCGGCTCGTCGACGTTGCCCGGCAGATTGCCGCGAATACGGTCGATCGCGTCCTTGGTGTCCTGCACGGCCTGTTCCGTCGGAACCTCGAGGCGGAACATCACGACCGTCTGCGATTGCCCGTCGGTCACCGTCGACTGGATCTCGTCGATGCCGGTGATACTGGCGACCGCGTCCTCGATTTCCTTGGTGACCTGCATTTCCAGTTCGGCCGGCGAGGCGCCGCTCTGCGTCACGGTGATCGAGACGACGGGAACGTCAATGTTCGGAAAGCGCGTGATCGGCAGATTGTTGAAGGCATGAATGCCCACGATCAACAGCAGAAAGAAGGCCAGGAGCGGCGCGATCGGATTTCGAATGGACCAGGCGGAGAAATTCATCGTACCGTTCTCGTTCAGTTGGTTGCCGCGTCGCGAACAGGCGTGATGCGGTCGCCGTCGCGGACATAGGCGCCTGCCTTGGCGACGACCTCGTCACCGGCCTTGAGGCCGCCGACGATCTCGACATAGGCGCCATCCTGGATGCCTGTCTCGACTTTCACGAACTTCACGACGTCGCCTTCGACCTTGCGGGCGGATGCGCCGCCTTCGTCGCTGTTGACGGCGCTGAGCGGCAGAGCGATCGCCTCGGAAGAGCGGACCACGATTTCGGCGGTGCCATACATGCCGGCGCGTGCCTTTGCGTCGTCATCGATGGAAATATGGACGGCACCAAGCCGCGTCACCGGATCCACGGTCGGCGAGACGAGGCGGACGGCGCCGGTCAGCTTCTCGCGGCTGCCGGACAAGGAAATCGTCGCCTTCTGCCCAGGTTCGATCCTCGTGATGTCGTTTTCCGAGACGTCGGTGACAAGCTCGATATCGCTATCGCGAATAATGGTGAAGAGGGGCTCGTTGTTGCCGGCCGCGATCGCGCCGACGCGGGCGTTGCGTGCGGCGACCGTCCCGTCGACGGGCGTTTTAACGCCAGTGCGGGTGAGCTTCAGGTCGATGTCGGCGATCTGGGCCGCGACGACCTTGAGGTCGCCCTCGGCAACGACGATCGCCTGCTTCGCCGACGCCACGCGGGCGCGCGTTACGGCGGCGAGCGCGTTCGACTGCTCGAGCTGCGATGTCGAGGTCGTGCCCCTCGAGACCATCGCTTCTGCGCGGGCGCGTTGCTGCTCGGCCTGCTCGGCATTGGCCTGGGTTTCGAGAAGCTGTGCCTGGAGCTGCGCGAGGGTCGCCTCGGCCTTGGCCTGGGTCGCTTCCATCTGGCTCCTTTGAAGAACGAGCGCGTCTTCATTGAGGGTGGCCAGCGTGCTGTCGGCCTTGACCTTGTCGCCGACGTCGGCATTCAATGTGCGGATCGACAGCCCTTCCACCTGCGGCTGGATATAGACTTCCTCCACGGCCTTCATAGTGCCCGTGGCAACGACACGATCAACCAGCGTGCGCTTCACCGCCTGCGTGACCACGATCGCCGGCAGGTTCTGCTTGGGCTCGCCGACAACCGTTTCAGCGGCGGACGCGATCGGTGCGGCAAGGGCAAGCAGGAGTGCGGTTGCGCTCAAGAATTTATGCGGCTTCATGGCCATACGTGGTGTTCCAGTCGTTATGCTTTTAGGGTCTTTCGAAGTCTCAGCTCGCACCCTTTTGCAAAACGGGGTGTCGACGCGGATGGCCGGCACGGGACCGGGCTTCAAAGTCGATCTGTCATATCTGCCGGTCCGTTGTTTCGCAATTGGTCTTTTACGTGGCTATGACTTCCAATTTAAACAATATGAGCGGAAAACAATTCCGCCGAATCCGTGAGATTCTAGATTTTTCTTCGGCCCTGATCAATCATGGGGCGCTTGATGCTTTCGCTTGGCGGCAAACGTCGAGGTCGTTGTCCTTTCCGAAAAGAAAACGCGCGGGCCAACCCGCGCGTTCCTCTCATGACGGTAAGCGAACCTATTTCAGCGCGGCGTCCGTAACGGAATGCGTGAAGGCGCCTTCCGGCTTCTTGTTGATGATCTTCTGATCGAGCAGTGCCTGGACGGTGCGCTCATAGAGCTTCTCGTCAAGCTTGCCGTCGCCGATCAATTTGGCGACTTCACCCATCATGCGCTTCTGATGGTTCTCGTCCTGCCCACCGTTGTCGACAACAATCCCCGCGGCCTCATCCGGGTTCTCGACAGCGTACTTCCAGCCCTTCATCGAGGCGCGGACGAACTTTTCCATCGTCTCCTTGAACTTGGGGTCCTTGAGCTTGGTCTCGTTGACGTAGAGGCCATCCTCGAGAAGGTCGTTGCCGAGCTTCGAATAGTTGAAGACGAGGAGGTCTTCCGGCTTGAAACCGGCATCGATCGCCTGCCAGTATTCATTGTAGGTCATGACGGAAATGCAGTCGGCCTGCTTCTGGACGAGCGGCTGCACGTCAAAGCTCTGCTTCAGCACGGTTACGCCGTCCTTGCCACCTTCCGTGGGCAGGCCGAGTTTGTGCATCCAGGCGAAGAAGGGATACTCGTTGCCGAAGAACCAGACGCCGAGCGTGTGGCCCTTGAAGTCGGCATCGGTCTTAACCGGGCCGTCCTTGGGGCAGATCATTTCGAGGCCGGATTTGGCGAAGGGCTGGGCAATGTTGACGAGGGGGACGCCCTTTTCGCGAGCGACGAGCGCGCCGCCCATCCAGTCGACAATAACGTCGGCGCCGCCGCCGGCGATCACCTGCTCAGGCGCGATGTCCGGGCCGCCCGGCTTGATTTCGACGTCGAGACCTTCTTCCTTGTAGAAGCCCTTGTCCTTGGCGACGTAATAGCCGCCGAACTGGCCCTGCGCCACCCACTTCAGCTGCAAGGTGACCTTGTCGGCCGCCAGCGCCGCTTGGGCGGCGGCAAGGGAGATCGCGCTTGCCATCAATGTAACCATCAGTTTTTTCATTTTTTTTCCTTTTTCCCTCTGAAGTTATGCCCGACTGCCCTTGCCGGGAAGTCAGACGCGTCTAGCCACCACGGATAGACGGATGCCAGAACGTCACGGATCTCTCGATGAGCGCCACGACGCCATAGAACACGGAGCCCGCGACAGCGGCGACCGCGATTTCCGCCCAGACCATGTCGACATTCATCCGGCCGATTTCGGTCGAGATGCGAAAGCCCATGCCGACGATGGGGGTGCCGAAGAACTCCGCCACGATGGCACCGATCAACGCCAACGTCGAGTTGATCTTAAGGGCATTGAAGATGAAGGGGGCGGCCGCCGGCAGGCGCAATTTCAGGAGCGTCTGCCAGTAGTCGGACGCGTAGGTCCGCATCAGATCCCGCTCCATCTGACCTGCCGCGGCAAGGCCCGCGACCGTGTTCACCAGCATCGGGAAGAAGGTCATGATGACGACGACGGCAGCCTTGGACTGCCAGTCGAAGCCGAACCACATGACCATGATCGGCGCCACCCCGATGATCGGCAGAGCCGAGACGAGATTGCCGATCGGTAGAAGGCCGCGCCTGAGGAAGGCGATGCGATCGGCCAGAATGGCAACAAGGAAACCGCTGCCGCAGCCGATCAGATAGCCGATCAGGACCGCCTTGAAGATGGTCTGGCGCACGTCGGCGGCAAGGATGGGCAGCGATCCGGCAATCCTCGCCGCAATCGAGCTTGGCGGCGGCAGCAGGATGAAGGGTATGCCCGCGCCGCGCGTGGCGGCCTCCCAGACGATCAGGATCCAGACGCCGAAGATCGCCGGGATGATCAGGCGCAACAGCGAGTTTGCAAGTCCTGTGCGCGGCTTGAGGTGGGTGAGCACTGTCACGCAGCGCCAGGCAAGCAGCCAGCCGGCCGCGATCAGTAGGAAAAACGGCAGGCGCGCCGTTCCCTCATTGCCGGTGACACCCGCAAGCAGCAGCCATGCGGCTGCATGGGCGCCGACGAAGAGGATCGCCGCATTCACTATCGCCGGCGTGCGGAAAAGCGTGAGTACGGCGGAGCCGACGAGGAGGAAAAGGATGAGCACCACTGTCGCGGACGTCATGGGTGCTGGCGCTTCGGCTGCCATCAACGGCAACGTCAGGCCAGCTGCGACGCAAAGGAGAATGGCGGCGATATTCTGCCATGGGAAATGCAGGGGCCTCATGCCGGCCGCCCTCCCATCGCGCGATCAACGGCGCGCGCCACGATGCTCACGATGGCGACGAGAAGGGCCGCCAGCACCGATCCCGCTACCAGAGCGGCCCAGATGTCGATGGTCTGGCTGTAGTAGGCTCCCGCCAGCAGCTTGGCGCCGATGCCGGCGACGGCTCCTGTCGGCAGTTCACCCACGATCGCGCCGACGAGACTTGCGGCCACCGCCACCTTCATCGAGGTGAAGAGGAACGGAACGGAGGCGGGCACGCGAAGTTTCCAGAACACCTGGGCGGGCGTCGCACTATAGGTTCGCATCAGGTCGAGATGCATGGCTTCCGGCGATCGCAGCCCCTTCACCATGCCGACGGTGACGGGGAAGAAGGAGAGATAGGTCGAGATCAACGCCTTCGGGATGAGGCCGGTGATGTTGACGGCCGCGAGCACCACGATGACCATCGGGGCGATCGCAAGAATAGGCACCGTCTGCGAGGCGATGATCCAGGGCATCAGGCTGCGGTCGAGCGTCGTGACATGGACGATGCCGACGGCGATCAGGATGCCGAGCAGCGTGCCGAAGACGAAGCCGACGCCGGTCGAACTCAGCGTGACCCAGGCGTTGTAGACGAGGCTTCGGTTGCTGGTGACGCTTCTGAGAAAGGTGTTCTCGAATACGTTGACCGCCACCTGATGCGGTGCCGGCATGATGGGCTTCGGTTGCGACATCGTCTTGCCGATGAATTCCATCGTGGTGGAGGTCACGTTGGCACGGCGATCGAGGTCGCGCTGGAAGGGCGCGTTGAGGGCGACCGCGGCAACATACCAGAGGACGATGATGGCCACCACGATGGTCCCGACCGGCAGGATCTTGTGCCTGAACAGCTGTTCCTTCTCCATCGTCACGCCTTCCCTTGCATCGGAAGGAGCATCAGCGCCATGGCAACGATGCCAAGGCCGATGCCGGCAAGCTGAGCCAAGCTCAGGCGTTCGCCGAAGACCGCGAACGCGATGATGTTGACGAGGATCAGCTGCACGATTGCCGACGCCGAGATAGCAAGGCCAAGCCCGCTCTCGCGCATCAGGCGAACCATCATCAGGTTGCCGACGCAATAAAGACCGAGCGAGAGCACGAGGATCAGGATGTTGCTGGTGGCGATATAGGCGCGCGAGGCCGTCGCCGCACTGATGAAGACCGCCATGGCACCGGCGAGCCAGAGGAGGAAGGTAGGGTTCATCGGCGAGTTGACCCCTCTGTCAGCGAGGTCACGAGGTGACGGAGGGGGTCAGGCCGCGGCAAACTCTTACTCCTCATAGCTATGCCCCGCCCTCAACCCTTCGCGGACACGGTGGGCGATTTCCAGGAATTCCGGGGTTTCGCGGATACCTAGCGGGCGATCGGCGGGAAGCGTGGATTCGATGATGTCGGTGACGCGGCCGGGCCTCGGCGACATGACGACGATCTTGGTGGAGAGATAGACGGCTTCCGGGATCGAGTGCGTCACGAAGCAGATGGTCTTGTTGGTGCGCGCCCAGAGTTTCAAAAGCTGTTCGTTGAGATGGTCGCGGACGATTTCGTCGAGCGCGCCGAAGGGCTCGTCCATCAGGAGCAGGTCGGCGTCGAAGGACAGCGCGCGGGCAATCGAGGCGCGTTGCTGCATGCCGCCGGAGAGCTGCCAGGGAAATTTGTGCTCAAAGCCGGTCAAGTTTACCAGGTCGAGGGTCTGCGCGACGCGCTTGGCCTGCTCTGCTCGCGAATGCCCCATGATTTCCAGGGGCAGGGCGATATTCTTCTCGATCGTGCGCCAGGGATAGAGCGCCGGCGCCTGGAAGACGTATCCGTAGGCCCGTTTCTCGCGCGCTTCCTCCGGGGTCATGCCGTTGATGACGATCTCGCCGGAGGTCTTGCGTTCCAGATCGGCGATGACGCGCAGGAAGGTGGTCTTGCCGCAGCCGGATGGGCCGATGAAGGAGACGAAGTCGCCCTTGCTGACTTCGAGATCGACGTTGCTCAGCGCGTGAACGGGACCGTCGTTGGTCTCATAGGTAAGACAGAGGTTCCGCGCCGAAACGACGGAGGATGCGGATGATGTCATTAACATGCACCATTAAGGTTTTGGCGCGCCGCGGGACGCGGCTTGCGTGTTATTCTTATTTTCGAATATTGGGTCAGCGAGCGGCCGTTCGCTGCCCGATCGGGAGAGGGAAAGAGACATGAGCGTTTCATCGAAACCCACCTGCCGCATCGTCCGTCCGGCCGGCACCTATGCGGGCAAGCAGGGGCTGAGCTACTTCGAAGGCATCGCCGCCGAAACGGTCGGGTCGACCGGCATCTGCATGCATCTCTTGACCATCCCGCCCGGTGGCCGGGCCAAGGCGCATCTGCATGAAGCCCACGAAACTGCCGTCTACGTGCTCTCCGGCGAGGTGCACACCTGGTTCGGCGACAATCTCGAAGAGCATGTGATCGTCCGCGCCGGCGAGATGCTCTATATACCGGCCGGCGTGCCGCATCTGCCCGCCAACCTCAGCGACAAGCCGAGCACCGCGGTCATTGCCCGCACCGACCCCAACGAGCAGGAGAGCGTGGTGTTGCTGCCGGAGCTTGATGGGGTGGTGCCGCGAGGATAGCGCATAGCCCCCTCTGCCCTGCCGGGCATCTCCCCCGCAAGGGGGGAGATTGGATTTCGCGATGCCGCACTCTGCCCATCTCCCTCCTCGCGGGGGAGATGTCACGAAGTGACAGTGGGGGGTAGGGCGTCGCAAACTCTCCATCAGCGTCGGATCAAACCCCGCTTGCCGGAATGCCGCTGCGCTGCACCTTGCGCGGGGCCGTGACGTCCTTCCAGGTGGACAGCGCCCGGTTGACCGCGGTGAACGGATCGCGCCGGACGAACTCGCCGTGGCCCTCTTGCGTCTTGACCGTGTTTTCCTCGATCGCGACGGTGCCGCGCGTCAGCGTGTAGCGTGGCAGCCCGGTCACCGCTTTGCCTTCGAACACGTTGTAGTCGATCGCCGATTGCTGGGACTTGGCGGCAATCGTCTTCGAGCGTTTCGGATCCCATACGACGATATCGGCATCGGCGCCGACGAGGATCGCGCCCTTCTTCGGGTAGACGTTGAGGATCTTGGCGATGTTGGTCGAGGTCACCGCCACGAACTCGTTCATGGTCAGCCGGCCGGTTGCAACGCCGTAGGTCCAAAGCATCGGCATGCGATCCTCGAGCCCGCCGGTGCCGTTCGGGATCTTGGTGAAATCACCGAGCCCGAAACGCTTCTGATCGGTGGTGAACGCGCAGTGGTCGGTGGCGACCACCTGCAGCGAGCCGGAGGCGAGGCCGGCCCAAAGCGAGTCTTGATGCTGCTTGTTACGGAAGGGCGGCGACATGACGCGACGGGCGGCGTGATCCCAGTCGGGATTGGCGTATTCGCTCTCGTCGAGCGTCAGATGCTGGATCAGTGGTTCACCGTAGACGCGCATGCCCTTCTGGCGGGCGCGGCGGATCGCTTCGTGTGCCTGCTCGCAGGAGGTGTGGACAATGTAGACCGGGGAGCCGGCCATGTCGGCGATCATGATGGCGCGGTTGGTCGCCTCGCCCTCGACCTCGGCAGGGCGGGAATAGGCGTGCGCCTCGGGCCCGTTATTGCCTTCGGCAAGCAGCTTTGCCTGCATCTGCGCAACCACGTCGCCGTTCTCGGCATGCACGAGCGGCAGTGCGCCCAGCTCGGCGCAGCGCTGGAAGGAGGAGAACATCTCGTCGTCGTCCACCATCAGCGCGCCCTTGTAGGCCATGAAATGCTTGAAGGTGTTGATGCCCTTGTCGCGGACGACGGCTTCCATCTCGTTGAAGACCTGCTCGCTCCACCAGGTGATCGCCATGTGGAAGGAGTAGTCGCAGTTTGCGCGCGTCGACTTGTTGTCCCACATGGTCAGCGCTTCGAGCAGCGACTGGCCGGGCGAGGGCAGCGCGAAATCCACCACCATCGTGGTGCCGCCGGAAAGGGCCGCACGCGTGCCGCTCTCGAAATCGTCGGACGAGTAGGTGCCCATGAACGGCATTTCCAGATGGGTATGCGGGTCGATGCCGCCAGGCATGACGTAGCAACCGGTCGCATCCAGCACTTCGTTGCCCGAGAGATTCTGGCCGATTTCGACGATCTTGCCACCTTCGATCTTGACGTCCGCCTGATAGGTCAGATCAGCCGTGACAATGGTTCCGCCCTTGATGACTGTGCTCATTCCCCGAACTCCCTGTCGCTGCGCGGCGCACCGCCAAGCTGGTTATCCAATGATTGGCGGTAGCGAACGCAACCGCGCATGAATTGCGGCCAATCCGGCACGATCTGATTGCCGGCGGGCTTGTCGGGTAGGAGCGCCCAAAGGTCCGGGTGATGCCAGCAGAGATCGTGCCCTGACGCGTCCCGGTGTGCCCTGATCTGCCGGCGCATCGCGCGGGCGGCTGCAAGCAGCTGTTCGCGGTCCATGGCGTCGAGATCGGCATCGGGATCGCTGGTCACCGACAGAGCTCCTTTATTGGCATTCCCGCTGACGCTTCCACTGGGTCAACCGACGATTTCAGCAGTCTCGATCACCGCGTGGAACAGGACGTCGGCGCCCGCCGTCGCCCATTCCTTCGAGATGTCTTCGGCCTCGTTGTGCGACAGGCCGCCGACGCAGGGGCACATGACCATGGTTGCCGGCGCGACCTTGGCGGCCCAGCAGGCGTCGTGGCCGGCGCCGGAGATCAGATTCATATGGCTGTAGCCCAGTTTTTCCGCCGCGTTGCGCACCGATGTCACGAGCTTCGGATCAAAGGTGACCGGTTCGAAATGACCGATCGCCTCGATCGAACAGCCGACGCCGAGCGTCTCGCAGATCTTCGGCGCTTCCGCCTCGATCCGCGCGCGCATCCCGTCGAGCTTGGCTTTGTCCGGCGAGCGAATGTCGACGGTGAAGACCACCTTGCCGGGCAGCACGTTTCGGGAATTCGGAGAGAAGAACACCTGGCCGACGCCGCCGACGGCGCCCGGCTGGTTGTCCATTGCGACGCCCTGGACCATTTCGACGATACGGGCCATGGCGAGCCCGGCATTGACGCGCATGTCCATCGGCGTCGAGCCGGTATGCGCCTCGCGTCCCGTCAGCGTGAATTCCAGCCACCACAGGCCCTGACAGTGGGTGACGACGCCGATCTGTTTGTCCTCGACTTCCAGGATCGGACCCTGCTCGATGTGATACTCGAAATAGGCGTGCATCTTACGCGCACCGACCTCTTCCGTGCCGAGCCAGCCGATGCGTTTCAGCTCGTCGCCGTAGGATTTGCCTTCCGGGTCCTTGCGGCCGTAGGCGAAGTCGAGTGTGTGGACGCCCGCGAAGACGCCGGAAGCAAGCATCGGCGGCGCAAACCGCGCGCCTTCCTCGTTTGCCCAGTTGGTAACGACAACAGGATGTTTGGTCTTGATGCCGAGATCGTTCATGGTGCGCACGACTTCGAGCGCCGCCAATACGCCGAGCACGCCGTCATACTTGCCGCCGGTCGGCTGGGTGTCGAGGTGTGAGCCGACATAGACGGGCAAGGCATCGGGGTCGGTGCCGGGGCGGGTGGCGAACATCGTCCCCATCTTGTCGACGCCGACCGTCAAGCCCGCCGCGTCGCACCACGTCTTGAAGAGACTGCGCCCTTCGGCGTCCGCGTCGGTGAGCGTCTGGCGATTGTTGCCGCCGGCGACGCCTGGACCGATCTTTGCCATGTCCATCAGCGCATCCCAGAGGCGGTCGCCATTGATGCGCATGTTTTCGCCTGGTGCTCCCACCATCAGAAAATCCTCAACCGTTTGTCTGGGTTATGCAAGGCGCATGCCCAGTTCTGTTCCCTTAGGTCTCGTCGAGGCGTTGTTTGCTTTTCTAACCCCGAGAATCCATAGTTGCCTTTACTTGGCATCTGAAAGATAATTTGACCGATTGGTAAACATTACAGCTTCCGCAGCGGCGCTCAAGTCGGAAAAGACGAAAAATACAGACAAATTTACGAGCAATTGCGCAAAAATCCAGCATTGGGCGAAATTGACTAAAATGCTTGAATTTAAAGGAGAAACAGGAAGCGATATGGCCATTCCAAGAGCCGCCAGGACGCTCCGGCGAACACGCATCCAGGAAGAGAAGGAAGAGCAGATCCTCGAGGCGGCGCTCGACGTCTTTTCCGTTCACGGGTTCCGCGGCTCTACTATCGATCAGATCGCCGAAGTGGCGGGCATGTCGAAGCCGAATCTTCTCTATTACTTCCGCACCAAGGAGGCGGTCCACCGCGCCCTTATCGACCGCGTGCTGTTCACCTGGCTGGAGCCGCTACGCGCGTTCGATGCCAAGGGCAATCCCGAAAGCGAAATCAGGAGCTATATCCGGCGCAAGCTGGAAATGGCTCGCGATTTCCCGCGGGAAAGCCGGCTTTTCGCCAACGAGATGCTGCAAGGCGCCCCGCATGTCGAGGACGAACTCAAAGGCCCGCTAAAGGCGTTGGTCGACGAGAAAGCCGAGGTTATCCGCTCTTGGGCGCGGGCAGGCAAGATCGCCAAATGCGATCCCTATCACCTGATCTTTTCCATATGGTCGACGACGCAGCACTATGCCGACTTCGATGTCCAGGTGCGCGCCGTCCTTGGTCAGGAGCATGCGGGCGAGGGCCGCTTCGAGGATGCGGCGCGCTATCTCGAGCAGCTCTTCGTGGGCGGCCTGATGCTCCATCAAGCAGGCTAGCAGCGCCGCCCGTCGGTTTCAGAGCCATTTCTTTCGGCGGAAGAAAGCGTAGAGACCAAGGCAAAGCGTGAAAATCACCGCCAGCACAACGTAGTATCCGTCCTCGTAGTGCAGTTCCGGCATATCGGTGAAGTTCATGCCGTAAATGCCGGCGATTGCAGTGGGGACGGCGAGGATCGCAGCCCAGGAGGCGAGCTTGCGGGCGATCTCCGTCTGCTCCGTCTGGCCGATCATCACGCTGGCTTCGAAGGCAAACGCCAGAACTTCGCGGAGCGCGTCGATATCTTCCTGGACGCGGCGCACGTGATCCGTGACATCGCGGAACAGCGACTGCAACGTCGTGTCCATGCCCGGAAGATCGAGATGCTCGTAGCGTCTGCAAACATCGACCAGGGGCACGACGGCGTTGCGCAACCGCAGCAGCTTGCGCCGCAGAAGATACAGGCGCTCGATATCGGCTTTCTTGAGCTGCTCGCGCAACACGAGGTCTTCGAGTTCCTCGATCTCGTCCTGCATCATCTCGATGACGGGCATGTAGTTGTCGACGATGAAGTCGAGGATCGAGTAGAGGATGAAATTCTCGCCGTGGGCAAGCGCACTCGGCGTTGCCTCGCATCGCTGCCGCACGCTTCCGTAGGAGGTCGACGGTCCGTGGCGGACGGAGACGACGTAGCCTCGTCCCGCAAAAAGATGCGTTTCCCCGAAAACGATTTCGCCATCCATCATATGGGCGGTGCGGGCGACAATGAAGACGGCATCGCCGTACATTTCGAGCTTTGGGCGCTGATGCGCGTTCGCCGCGTCTTCGATCGCCAGCGGATGGAGATTGAACTCCGCCTGCATCTGGCACAGCAAGGCTTCGTCCGGCTCATGCAAGCCGATCCAGACGACGGCGTTCGGGCGGGATCGCCATTCGCTCGCCTCCTCGATGCAGATATCGCGAATACGCTGGCCGTTGACGTAGACGGCGGCCGCCACGACGCCCGGCCGTATTTGGGGCGACGACGCGTAAGGGATATCGCCGGGTTTGCCGGCCTTCAGGTCCTCGGTCCAGTCCAGAGCCATGGGTAGCCTCCCATTCGTCACTCCCGGCCAGATAGCATAGCCAAATTCGGCGTAATGCGCATCCTGAAACCGTACCTGTGTTTTCTCGGAGTTTTCGGCGCTTTCTGCTCCCGCGCGCTTGTCCAATAGGTCCAGAGTGGCGGCGTATTGGCTCAACCGCCGCCGAGGTGGATGGAGTCCGTAGACTCCTGGCGGAGAGCGGTGCTAGCCTGCTTGCCGATCCATTAACTTCTGCCCGAAAGCGGGTGCGCCACATAGACGGAAGGCGGATGTGCATCAGGATTTCGCCCTCATAGCGACGGTCGCGGTCAGTTTCGTCTTTGCCGCCGTGCTTGGCTATTGCGCCGACCGGTTGCGGCTGCCGCCGCTTGTCGGCTATCTGATTGCCGGCGTGCTGATCGGACCCTTCACCTCTGGCTTCCTGGCGGACGTTTCGCTTGCGTCGCAGCTTGCGGAGATGGGCGTGGTGCTATTGATGTTCGGCGTCGGCTTGCATTTCTCGACGGCGGACCTGTTGGCGGTGCGGCGCATTGCGCTTCCCGGTGCGGTCGGCCAGATCCTGCTGGTGACCGTGCTTTGCATCGTGCTTCTGTCGCTGGCGGGCTGGTCCGTCGGCGCCGGCCTGATCTTCGGCCTCAGCATCGCCGTTGCAAGCACGGTCGTGCTTCTGAAGATGCTGGAGGAGCGCAATCTAATCGATACACCCGGCGGACGGGCGGCGGTCGGCTGGCTGATCGCCGAAGATCTCGTCATGGTTCTGGCGCTGGTGCTTTTGCCGCTCGTGGCTGACGTCTTCAAGGGACATGCTGCCGCTGCGGCAAGCGCCGCCGGGATGCCCGTCGTCTTCCTCGTTGCGCTGACAATCTGCAAGGTGGCGGCTTTTGCCGCGGTCGCCATGCTGGTCGGACCGAAGATCGTGCCCTGGCTTCTCATCAAGGTGGCCCGGACGGGTTCGCCGGAACTGTTCACCCTGACCGTTCTTGCCATCGCACTCGGCATCGCCTTCGGCTCGGCGGAAGTCTTCGGCGTCTCCTTTGCGCTTGGCGCCTTCTTCGCTGGCGTGGTCATGGCCGAATCCGATCTCAGCCACAGGGCGGCCGCCGATTCCCTGCCTTTGCAGAATGCCTTCTCGGTGCTGTTCTTCGTCTCCGTCGGCATGCTTTTCAATCCCGCCATTATCCTTACCCAGCCGGTCGAGGTCGCCGGCACGCTGGCCATGATCATCTTCGGCAAGTTCGTCATCTCGCTCGGGATCGTCGTCCTTTTGGGTTTCCCGATCGGCATGGGCCTGACGATTGCGGCCGGGCGGACGCAGATCGGCGAGTTCTCCTTCATACTTGCCGGGCTCGGGGTCACGGCGGGCCTTTTGCCGCGCGAGGGGCAGGACGTCATCCTTGCGGCCGCGTTGGTGTCGATCACGCTCAATCCGCTGGTGTTCTTCGCGACGGAGAAACTGGAGCACGTCGCGCGCGGCCGGTGGCCATTGCTTCTGCGCCGCTATGGCAGGAAGCGGCAGGAGATGCTGTGCCGCGAACTGGAACGCAGCAGGGCACGGGCGGACGAACGAAACCGGCAGCATCAATTGAAGATCCAGCAGCTCATCGAGACCTTCCCCCTGCTTTCCGAGGTCGATCGTCATTCGCAGGAAGAGCTACTGCTGCTGTTCCGGCCGAAGGCGGCTTCGCCGGGCGAACGGGTTCTCAGGGTCGGCGATTGGGGCGACGGCATGTATTTCATCGCGTCCGGTGCGGTCGAAGTTCAGCTCGAGGACGAGGAGATCCTGCTCGAGGCGGGTGCCTTCTTCGGCGAAATGGCGCTTCTGAACGGCGGCCGCCGCACCGCCGACATCGTCGCCGTCGATTTCTGCCAGTTCCTTGTGCTCGAACGCCGGGACTTCAACATCTTCATGTCGAGGCATCCGGCCTTGCGCTCGGCCGTCAGCGACACGGCAAGGGTGAGAGCGGAGATGAACATGTCCCGCAAGAAGCGCGGCCAGTCGCTGGACGCGAATTGAGGCCGGGGATCAAGGTCAAACGGTGTCGCGATGCTTGAGAGTGATTGAGAATGATCTTCGGCGAGTTCAGAATGTTGCGGTGTGCCATGCCCGGTGTCGAGGCGGTCGAGGCGCGGACGGCGCACGTTTTTTCGAAGCACACGCACGACCAGTTCGGTATCGGTGTCATCTTTCAGGGCGCCCAAAAGTCGGCGAGCGGGCGCGGGCCGGTTGAGGCAGGGCCGGGCGACGTCATCACCGTCAATCCCGGAGAAGTACACGACGGTGCGCCGATCGGTGATGCAGGCCGCGCGTGGCGAATGATCTACTTCGATCCCGCGCTCGTCGCCGACGCGGCGCAGGATGTGGGTGCGGCTCGGCCGAGTTCCTTCGAGTTTACGCAGCCTGTCATTAACGATCCGGCCACTGCGGCTCGGTTGTTGCAGCTTTTTGCCGCCTTGACCGGACCTGCGGATGGTTCGTCCTTTCGAAGCGAGGAAATGCTGCTGTTCCTAGTCGATCGACTGATGGAGCGTGAGAACGCGGCGCAGGAGAGCAAGGGGCTGGCCGCGAAAATTTTGAAGGCGAAGACGTCGATCAATGACGAGCCGGCGACGGCGGTCACGCTTGGAGATTTGGCCGGCCTCTGCGGCTTGAGCCGGTTCCAGCTGTTGCGCGGCTTCGTGGCGGCGACCGGTTTAACGCCGCACGCCTATCTGACGCAGAAGCGCATGGACCTCGCTCGTCGCCTGATTGTGCGGGGGACACCCCTGGCCGATGTTGCAGCCGCCTGTGGTTTTGCCGATCAAAGTCACATGACGCGGATTTTCTCGCGGAAATACGGCGTGTCGCCCGGCGCGTATGCCGCGGCCTTCAACTGAGTTTCCTCTTCCCTGCAATTCCGTTCAAGACGCGATGCTTTCGACAGCGATAGACCTCTTGCTGAAAACAGGCAGCAGGACAGGAAAGCCGGATGAGCATCGAATTCTTGATCACCACCTTCATTGTCGTCGCTTCGCCGGGAACTGGAGCCATTTACACGCTGGCGACGGCATTGTCCCGCGGGGCCAAGGCCAGCGTCATCGCTGCCTTTGGATGCACGCTCGGCATCGTGCCGCATATTCTTGCCGCAGTCGGCGGGCTGGCCGCGATCCTGCATACCAGCGCCGTCGCGTTCGAGATCTTCAAGTACGCGGGCGTTGCCTACCTGCTCTACATGGCCTGGAATTCCCTCGGCAAGGAGGGTGCGCTCAAGGTGGAGACCTCATCGGCTGTAAGGTCGGCGGTCGAGATCGTGATCCGCGCGATCCTCATCAACATCCTAAATCCGAAGCTGTCGGTCTTCTTCCTTGCCTTCCTGCCGCAGTTCGTCAGTGCTGGAGAAACCCATCCCTTGGCCCGCATGCTGTCGTTGAGCGGCGTGTTCATGGCAATGACATTCGCCGTGTTTGCGACCTACGGGATATTTGCCGCATCGATGCGCGATCACGTCATATCGCGTCCTAACGTCATCGCCTGGATGCGGCGGACATTTGCCGGAGCGTTCGTGGTGCTCGGCCTGCGGCTGGCGCTGGCAGAGCGATAGACACGAAAGGCGCGCCGGTGTCGCCGGCGCGCCCTTCATTCTTGTCGTTTCCTGCAGCGTTACTCCGCCGCCTGGCGCGCCATCGGGTTGTTCGGGTGCGTGGTCCAGTTGGCATAGTTCGGATCGACCGGCTTGCCGGTGCGCTGGTCGAGCGTGCCGGCGGCAAGGGGGACCATGGTGATGCAGTCCTGAACGGGGCAGACGTTGACGCAGAGATTGCAGCCGACGCACTCGTCTTCCATCACCTCGAAATGCCGTACGCCGTTGACGAATTGGGTGATCGCCTGGTGCGAGGTGTCCTCGCAGGCGATGTGGCAGCGGCCGCATTTGATGCAGGCGTCCTGGTCGATATGCGCCTTGGCCACATAGTTGAGGTTTAGATACTGCCAATCGGTGATGTTGGGCACGGCGCGGGCGATGATATCGTCGAGGCTAGTATGGCCCTTGGCGTCCATCCAGCTGGAAAGACCGGTGATCATCTCCTGGACGATCTTGAAGCCGTAGGTCATGGCCGCGGTGCAGACCTGCACGTTGCCGGCGCCGAGCGCCAGGAACTCCGCGGCGTCGCGCCATGTGGTGATCCCGCCGATGCCGGAGATCGGCAGCCCGCGGGTTTCAGCGTCGCGGGCGATTTCCGCGACCATGTTGAGCGCGATCGGCTTGACAGCCGGGCCGCAATAGCCGCCGTGGCTGCCCCGGCCGTCGATCGAGGGCTCGGGCGAGAAGCTGTCGAGGTTGACCGAAGTGATCGAGTTGATCGTATTGATCAGCGAGACCGCGTCGGTGCCGCCGGCCTTTGCGGCGCGTGCCGGCTTGCGGATGTCGGCGATATTCGGCGTCAGCTTGGTGATGACAGGCATGCGCGTGTATTGCTTGCACCAGCGCACGACCATTTCGATATATTCCGGCACCTGGCCGACCGCCGAGCCCATGCCGCGCTCGGACATGCCGTGGGGACAGCCGAAGTTGAGCTCGATGCCGTCGGCGCCGGTTTCTTCGACCAGCGGCAGGATCGCCTTCCAGGCATTTTCTTCGCAGGGAACCATGATCGAGGCGATCAGCGCGCGGTCGGGCCAGTTCATCTTCACCTGCTTCATTTCGCGCAGGTTGGTGTAAAGGTCGCGGTCGGTGATCAGTTCGATGTTGTTGAGGCCGAGCAGCCGGCGGTCGGCGCCCCAGATCGCGCCATAACGCGGGCCGTTGACGTTGACGACCGGCGGGCCTTCCTCGCCGAGCGTCTTCCAGACGACGCCGCCCCAACCGGCCTTGAAGGCGCGCTCGACGTTGTAGGCCTTGTCGGTCGGCGGCGCCGAGGCGAGCCAGAACGGGTTCGGGGACTTGATGCCGACGAAATTGTTGCGCAGATCAGCCATATCAGTTCCCCTATGCTACCGCCGCGGCCGGCTTTGCGCCGGCGGCAAGCGCACGGTTGATGGATTCGGCGGCATCGCGCCCGTGCGCGACGGCCGATACGGTGAGGTCTTCGCCGCCGAGCACGCAGTCGCCGCCGGCCCATACGCCGTCGATCGAGGTGCGGCCTTCGCCGTCGACCGAGATGCGGCCCGCCTCCATGTGCAAAGAGCCGAGGCCGGACGCTTCGAATGTCTGGCCGATTGCCTTGAAAATCTGATCGGCGGCGATGACGCCGGTGTCGCCCGTGCCCGTAAGCTTGCCGTCGCGGAGCTCGGTGTACTCGACCTCGATGCCCGCGACCTTACCGTCCTTGTCGAGAATGCGCTTCGGCGCCAGCCAGTGACGGATGATCACGCCCTTGGATGTGGCAAGGTCCTGCTCGAATTCGGAGGCGTTCATATGCTCCTTGCCGCGGCGATAGCAGATCGTGACTTCTTCAGCGCCGAGCAGTTTTGCCTGAACGGCGGCATCGATAGCCGTCATGCCGCCGCCGATGACGACGACGCGGCGGCCGATGGCGATATCGGCCCTGTCCGTCGCCTGGCGGAGTTCGCCGATATAGGCAACCGCGTCGGTCACGCCGTGGAGGTCCTCGCCCTCGGTGCGCAGGGCGTTCACCCCGGCAAGGCCGAGACCGAGAAAGACCGCGTCGTACTGGGAAGCAAGATCGGCAAGACTGAAGTCGCGGCCGAGCGCTTGCCCGTTCAGCACCTCGATGCCGCCGACCGACAGCACGTAGTCGACCTCTCGCTGGGCGAAGTCGTCGACGGTCTTGTAGGTGGCGATGCCATATTCGTTGAGGCCGCCAGCCTTTTCGCGCGCATCGAAAAGAGTGACCTCATGGCCGTTCACCGCAAGCCGGTGGGCGCAGGCGAGACCCGCCGGGCCGGCGCCGACGACGGCGATCCGTTTGCCGGTCGAGGCAGCGCGGGCGTAGAATTGTTTGTTCTCGGCCATCGCCGTATCCGTCGCGTAGCGCTGGAGGCGTCCGATCTCGACGGGACGCTCTTCGGCGGTGTTGCGCACGCACGCCTCTTCGCAAAGCGTTTCGGTGGGACAGACGCGGGCGCACATGCCGCCAAGGATGTTCTGGTCGAATATCGTCTTCGCCGAGCCCAGTGGATTGCCGGTTGAGATCTGGCGGATGAACAGCGGAATATCAATCGAGGTCGGACAGGCCGTCATGCAGGGGGCGTCGTAGCAGAAATAGCAACGATCGGAGGCGACGAGCGCCTCATGGTCGTCGAGGCTCGGATGCAGGTCGGAGAAATTCGCCTCATATTCGGCCGGCGTCAGCCTACCCTTATGAATCCCAGTTTCCAGTCGTCCCATTGAAGTTCCCTCTTATAGTAAACGGCTAGTGGAACGAACGGTAACTCAGGATAAAAATTTTATCAAACGGTAAAATTTTGGGAATTGAGACCCTCCCGACCGCCGACGTGGGCGCCAATCTAAGGTCACAGGGCGCTAGTGCTTGGCCCGACGCAAGTGGCTGGAAGGAATGTACAATTCACGTTCGCGTGCCGATAGGTTTTGGAAACTTGATAGTCTTGATCAGGTCTACGCCGAAGGCCTTCTTCACGCTTGCTCGTAGTACTGTGGGGAGCAGCCAGAACGAGAATGAAAGATTTTTCGAGAGAACGTATTTTTTTTCGGAACCATGGGAACCAAAAGCCGAAACGGCGGTTTTATCTGTGTCCGGATGATGATCGCATCGACCCAATGCGCGCCCCCAACCCATCACCGGACCTATACTCACGGTCCCCTCCCGGTGAGTAAAAAGCAGCCAGTGCGCCGCCCTCGCACTGGCTGTTTTGCTGTCTGCGATGTGGGAGAGAAGCATGGGTAGAGCGTTTCAGTTTTTCTTCGAAATACGCAAATGTTCCGGACGGAAAACCGCGTCACACTTTCCTGGAATTGCGCCAAGCGGCTAGCGGCGTTTCAATATTTCATATTCCGGTTCAGGAATGACAATGCGATAGTTTATGCGTTCTGGCCCGGCTCCGAAATCGGCCTTGCCGTTCATGGATGTCGGCACCACACGCTCGAGCACCGTCTTGGCAAAGGTGTTGTCCTCGAACTCCTGCGCGGCGGCCGGGCCGAAGACGCGCTCGGACCATGTCACCTCAATGGCCTTCTTGCCGTCCAGCTCTGATTCCGCGCAGTTCAGCACGATGCTGGTGGCGCCTGCCGCGATTGCGCCATGGGTTGCGGAATTGACGATCAATTCGTGGAGCGCAAGTCCCAGATGAACCGCGGCGTTCGGCGAGAGATGCGCGTTGATGCCATAGATGGGCATCGGCACGCCGGCGTCGGGCCAATAGGGCGCGAACTGCTTTTCGGCGAGCTCGAAAAGGTAGGCGCCCCGCCAGCTGGAATCGGTGACCAGGTCTTGCGAGTGCGACAGCGATTGCAGGCGACCGCGGAACTTGACGAGAAAACTATCCAGCGAGGGGGTATAGCGCGCAGTCTGGGTGGCAATGCCCTGGATGATGGCAAGCAGGTTCTTCGAGCGGTGTGACAACTCCCGCAGCAGCGACTTCAGAACCTTTTCGCGATGCCGGCTTTCCGTGATCTCCGAAATGACCGAAAGCAGCCCGAAGCGGCCATGCCTGCCGATGCGCTCAACGCGCAGCTCGTAGATCTTGGTGCCGTCGTTCGTGGACATTTCGATTTCGCCGCTGGCCGGCTCGCCGGTCTGAAGAACCTGGCGTTTCAAGGCTATCAGCTTGTCACCGTCCTTGGCGCCAAACAACGCGGCATCGTCATCGCCAAGAACGAGCGAAGACTGCAGATGATCAGGCAGATTTTCCGCATAGCGAACCGCCAGCGTTTCATCCTGGAACAGGATCGAAATGCCAGCGATCCTAAGCGCCCGTTCCATCATGGCGGTCTCGCCCACGAATGGTTCGAACACCCCGGACAAAGGGTTTGTCGTCGTCACCAAACCGCCTTTCCCTCGCCCTGACTGTACACCTTGGCGAGCAGCGCCCTTTTAAGGACTTTGGTGTCAATTCCTTAACAAATTGCTACAGAACTCTAGCGCCCCAGCTTCGCTGGAACGCCTTCGTGCTTTCATTGTTCCGTTGGGAAACAAAAAATCGTGACTAGGCGGCGACCTTGGTCGTTTCATTGAAAAACAGCGCCTGGCTGATCAATGCTTTCACCATGTCGGGATTGAACGGCTTGGTGACGAGGAAGGTCGGTTCGGGCCGCTCTCCGGTCAAAAGCCGCTCCGGGAAAGCGGTGATGAAGATGACCGGTATGCTGGACGTTTTCAGAATATCGTTCACCGCATCGATGCCGGAACTGCCGTCAGCGAGCTGGATATCGGCAAGCACCATGTTCGGCTTGGTAGTGTTGTAAAGTGCCACGGCCTCGGCATGGGTTCGTGCGATGCCGGTGACCTTGTGGCCAAGGCTCTCCACCATCTGCTCGATATCCATCGCGATCAGCGGCTCGTCCTCGATGATCATGATGTCGGTTGCAACCTGGCGCGAAATTTCCTGGGATGCCTTGTCGAGAAGACGTACGACCTCGGGCTCTTCGACGTCGAGAATTTGCGAAATTTCGGCGAGACGGAAGTTCTCGACCGAGGCGAGAATAAAGGCTTGGCGAGCAACCGGCGAAACCTTCGCCAGGTTGACGGAAGCGCGCTGTTCCCAAGCATAGGGAGAGGTCGGTTCGGGGATTTGAACGGCAGTGGAACCGAAGAGCTTCGTGAACAGTTTATACAGTGCAACCCGATCGTTAGAGGTGTCGGGAAAGATGGTTATGTCGGCGATGATCGCCTCGAGCACGGCGGCGACATAGGCATCGCCCGATGTCTGCGTTCCGGTGAGCGCGCGGGAGTAGCGGCGCAGGTAAGGAAGGTGCGGCGCGATCCGAGTAGAAAGTGTCATTCAATAGCTCCCATCGTGAAGTCGTTCTTCGGCTTCAATGGAGGGATTAACGCCTGCGGTCGAAAAAAGTTCCTGCAATGATACTCAGTCAACGGAACTTTTTTTATTCAGCGGCATTATCAGTCGCGATACCAATGGTGGTCATCGGACAATACTTGTTGCCGGAGCCGTGTCGGGCAGGGCGATGTGAGCGTGGCTCGGCATCCGGCAGACGAAAGTATGGGGCGGGTCCATCGATGCAACAAATAAGCCAAGAGCGAATAGGTTACATGACCACGCGAAAACAAGAAGCAGAGCAGAAGCGGCCAGATTTGCGCGCCGTGGATATATTGGACCCCAACAACCAGATCGGTATACGGTTACGTTCGCTGTATGCGGCTGCCCAGGAGGAAGCTATCCCGGACCGCTTTCTGGATTTGCTCGAAAAGCTCGACAGGGCTGAGCAAATGGCCGCAAAGACGGTCGAGTAGGGGCGTTACATGGACAAAGCTGAACCGAGCTTCAAGCGTGAACTTCTCGCGGCACTCCCGAGTCTTCGCGCCTTCGCCATCTCCCTGATCGGCCGCCACGACCGAGCCGACGATCTCGTCCAGGACACCATCATGAAGGCCTGGGCGAAGCAGGACCATTTCGAGATGGGCACCAATATGAAAGCCTGGCTCTTCACCATTCTGCGCAACGAGCTTTATAGCCAGATGCGCAAGAGCGGCCGGGAGGTGCAGGATAGCGACGGGCTTTTCACCGAATCGATGGCGACCCACCCCTCGCAGTACGGCGCCCTCGATCTTCAGGACTTCCGCAAGGCTCTCGATCAATTGCCCCCGGATCAGCGCGAAGCGATCGTGCTGGTCGGCGCTTCGGGCTTCTCCTACGAGGAAGCTGCCGAGATCTGCGGCTGCGCCGTCGGCACGATCAAGAGCCGCGTCAACCGCGCGCGCCAGCGCCTGCAAGAATTGCTGCAGATCTCAGGTGAAGCCGATTTCGGGCCGGACGCGACGTCCTCGCCGCTGACCTCGCGCGCCTTCGCCTTCTGAGGAACGGAGTAAAGGAGCCGCCGAACGATCCTTCGTTCGGCGGCTTCGACGTCAGTCGCGATCCCTGCGGCTGTCCTTGCCGATCAAGTTGCTGAGGAGAAAAGCGGCCGCGACGGCTGTCGTCAACAGCGGCTGCGACTTCACGATATGCAGCGCGGCAGCCGCCATCGTGTCGAGCGATGCTCGACTATCACGGGCGCGCTGCGCCTCCTGGCGGCTCATGATCATCATGACAACGAGCACGATGATGCCGAGGAGCAATGCGCCGGCCGCGAGCAGGATCGCGGCTCCAATCGCGCCGTAGAGGCCGGCGAGCCAGACCGCCGCTGCCACCAGCGCGAAACCGTAGGCCGTCAAGAAGAGGAGGCCGGCGATCGCCACGAAAATACCGTTGCGCTTGGTCCGCGCAACGGTGTTGTGAATCGATCCCGATATCAGGTGGCTGATGAGCGACAGCATCAAGCCTCCCCTCAACGACGTGCGATGAGGGCGAAGAGAACACCTAAAGCGGCAGCTGCGCCGATTGTCGCGACAGGATGGCGACGGACGGTGTCGCGCATCTCGCGAGCGCCGCGTAGATAGCTGTCCTGCAACTCCTTGAGCAGATCGTCGCTGCGTCCCATCAGATCTTCGAGGCTCGCCTCCGCCTTGTAGCGGAGCTTGCTTCCTTCGCCGGCGCTTGTCTTGCCGATGGTCTTTGCCAGCGCCGCGATCTCGTCGCGCAGGCTTTCGACCTGCTCCTCGATGCTTGTCTCGATGCTATGCAGCGCGCCGTTGCGTCGGCCGCGAACGGATTGAAGGATGGACGTTGCCATGACTTTGCTCCTTGGTTGGGACGCATGGGCGCCGAAAGGTTCAAGATCATGGGACCCTGCGCGCACGCAGGTTCCTCCCATTGATCTGTGTCGCTAGGTTGAACGCCGAAAGGCTGGGAAAAGTTCCCGTTGCGGGCAATTCGCTTGGGCGGCGTCAGTCTTCGAGCACGCTGTGGGCGAGCACGAACGGCTTGCCATCCGCCGGCACGCGGTTCACCCGCAGCCGACATCCGAAGACCTGTTCGAGGCGTTCGTCGGTGAGGACGTCACCGACTGTGCCGCAGGCCGCGAGTTCGCCCCCTTTCAGGAGAGCGATCCTGTCGGCGAAAAGCGCCGTGAGGTTAAGATCGTGCATGACCGCGATGACGCCGCCGCCGGCCGCGCAGAAGTTTCGTGCAAGCCGCATGATCGTCAGCTGATGGCTGATGTCGAGACTGGAGACAGGCTCGTCGAGCAGCAGCCAACAGGGCTTGCCGTCGATCGTCGGTTCGGGGATCTGGCAAAGCACGCGCGCAAGCTGCACGCGCTGCTGCTCTCCGCCGGAAAGCTCCTGATAGAAGCGGCCTTCGAAGCCCGAAAGATCGACGGAGGCGAGCGCTGTCCTGACGGTGCGCTCGGATTGCTCCGGCCGGCGGTTGCGTCCGGCCGTCACCCCCATGCTGACGACTTCGCGTACCGTGTAGGGGAAGGACAGGGCGCTTGCTTGCGGCAGTACGCCCCGCATCGCCGCGAGCCGCCAGGGCGCGAGTTCGCAAACCTCGGCTGCGTTCAGGCTGACAGAGCCGTCATAGGGGATCTCGCCGGCCACCGCCTTCATCGTGGTCGTCTTGCCGGAGCCGTTCGGGCCGCAGATCGCCGTCAACTGGCCCGGGCGCGCCGCGAAGGAAATGTCGCGGACGACTGGCCTGCCTGAGAGGCGGACTGAAAGGTGCTTGATGTCAATCATCTGATATCACAGGCTCAGGCGCGCGCGCTGCCGCAACAGGATCCACAGGAAGAACGGGCCGCCGACCGCCGCGGTGATGATGCCGATCGGAAGTTCGGCAGGAGCGACGATGGTGCGCGCCACCAAATCGGCGAAGATCAGCAGCGTGCCGCCGAGAAGGGCGGCCGCCGGCAGGAGGTAGCGGTGATCCGGGCCGATTGCCATGCGCAGGATATGCGGCACGACGATGCCGACGAAGCCGATACCGCCGCTGACAGCAACCGACGCACCGGTGGCGGCCGCGACCGTGACGATGGCGACGATCTTCAACCGCTGTACCGGGACGCCCATGTGAAACGCGGCCGCTTCGCCGAGCGTCATGGCGTTCAACCCGCGTGCCATGAAGGGGATGGTGGCGAGCGCCAACGCGATGACGGGTCCCGCGGCGGCAATCTTCGTCCACGTGGCGCCGGCAAGCGAGCCCATGCCCCAGAAGGTCAGGTCTCGCAGTTGCTTGTCGTCAGCCATCGAAATCAGGATGCCGGTAAATGCCATGGTCATCGCGCCGAGCGCGATACCGGCAAGCAGCATGGTGGCAACCGAAGTCCGGCCGCCTTGGGTGCCGACACGATAGAGAATAAGCGTCGTCAGGAGCCCGCCGACAAAGGCCGCGAGCGGCAGCGCGTAGATTCCGAAGATGGCGTACACGGGCGCGGCGATCGTGCTCCCGAGAACGATCATCGTGACGGCGCCGAGGCTTGCTCCCGAGGAAACGCCGACGAGGCCGGGGTCGGCGAGCGGATTACGGAACAGCCCCTGCATGATCGTGCCGGAAACCGCAAGCGAGGCGCCTATGAGAAAGCCGAGGATGGCGCGTGGCAGGCGGATGTCGAGGATGATGATCCGGTCACGCGCCGTCTCGGCGGATGTCGAAAACAGGCTGGCGACGACATCGATCACCGACGCTTCGGCCGCGCCCGTGGTCACGCAGAAGACGAGCGAGAGCAGGGCACAGACGACAAGTGCGGCGATCGCCGCAACGGCGATCTGCGAGCGGTCGCCGTCGGCCCGGCGGAGGCGGGCGTTGCGCATCGATCGTTCCGCCCCCTCTCTGATGCCGTCGAGAATGGTCATGCTACTGTCCGTAGACGGCCGCGTTCAGCTCGCGCACGGCGCTTGCCGTACGAGGACCGAAGCCGAGCAGATGCAGGCCGTCCATGCGGATGACCGCGTTCCTGGCAGCCGCCGGCGTCAGCGACAGGGCGGGCTGCTTGAGCAGGTCGTCGTTTGCCGCTGCGTGCTGACCTGCCCGGTCCATCATCAGGATGACGTCGGGCTTGGCTTCGATGATGGCTTCGTCCGTCATCGCCTTGTAGCCGGGAAAGGCGGTGACCGCGTTGACGGCGCCGGCAAGCCGGATGATGCCGTCGGCGGCGGTGCCGGTGCCGGATACCATGATCTTCCCGCCCTGCGCGCTCAGGATGAAAAGCACCCGCTTGCGCTCGCTGTCCGGCCGCTTGGCTGCGTCCGCCACGGCAGCGTCCAGATCCCCGGCGACC
Source organism: Rhizobium sp. RAF56 (assembly GCF_052113965.1). NCBI lineage: Bacteria > Pseudomonadati > Pseudomonadota > Alphaproteobacteria > Hyphomicrobiales > Rhizobiaceae > Rhizobium > Rhizobium sp. RAF56. The sequence continues at coordinate 114,093 of NZ_JBFRDU010000002.1, read as the reverse complement.
TTTTCTTCCAGCGCCTTCGCCTTGTCGGTAACGCCGAGGAGGGCGCCGACCGTATCGATCTTCTTCAGGATCCCGTCGCGGTCGAAGCTCTGCGGCACGGTTTCGAAGGGTACGCTGGCATTGCGCAGCACGGCGAGCGCTTCCGGTGGACCGGAGCCGTCGACGGCGATGATTGCGGTCGGCTTGACGGCGAGAACGCCCTCAGGCGAAAGCGCGCGCATATACCCCACGTCCGGCAGCTTGGACGCAGCTTCCGGGTAGATGCTCGTCGAGTCGCGTGCGATCAGCCGGTTCTCCTCGCCGAGCGCATAGATGATCTCAGTGACGTCGCCGCCGACCGAAACGAGGCGCGAGGTGTCGATCTTCGCCGCCTCGGCAGCATGCGTCCCATGCGGAAGAGCCAAGCCGCCCGCCGCCAGCATTGCTGCGATCAGCATCGACGCAACCGTGCGCGACCCGGCGGGCCGCGCGTTCTTGAAAAACGTCTTCATTGGTAATCCTCAAGCGGCGACGCTGGTGTCGGCCTTCGGCAGGGCTTCGACGATACCGCGCCATTCCGTGCGCTCGTCGTGGCCTTCCTTCCGCTTGCCGAAGAACTGGATGATCATGTTGCCCTTGGCGTCGTAGGCCTCGACGGACGTCACATGGCCGTCCTTGGTCGGCTTACGCACGCCCCAGGCCTCGGCGATGTGATCGGTGCGCAGGTGCAGGTGGAAAGTCGGGTCGAAGATGTTGATCCACGGACCCATCGGCTGCACGTTGACGATCGGACCGGAGTGGATCTGGACGATGCCGTCGTTGGCGACGAAGCACATGATCGGCAGCCCGTCGGCGACGGCGGCATGCAGCATTTCGACGACGGCGCCCTCTTCAAGTTTCCAGGCATAGTCGTCGCCGACTGAGCGTACGGCGTTTTGGCGGCCGATCTTCAGCTTTTTCAGCATGCCGAAGAACTCGTGGGTGTCGGTGAGGCGGCTCCAATGATCGCGAAGCGCCTCGCGGTCCACGGCATCTACCGTCGCGCCCGCATCATAGCCGCTCTGGTCCTCGGTGATTTCCTGGCTCTGGTCGTCGAGGCGAAATTCGGCAACCATCGCGTGATAGGCATCGACGTTGGAACCCGGGCGCAGATGAACCTTGTGGACGGCACTGCCGGCCTTGTCGAAATACTGCAAGCTCAGCCGCTCCTGATCGCCGTCCTTCTTGGTGACGGCGAAGCCGTACGCCCAGCGTTTCGGGAAAATGCGCAGGTCGATGTTTTCGCCAAGAACCATGGCTGCATGCTGGCCGGTGTGGATGTCTTCATAGACGCCGATCTTCTCGTGAACCGCGCTTTCGTTGCGAGACAACGCCATGACCTCGCCGAGGCCGGCTACACGTTCCAGGAAGCGGTTCGCGTCGGCGTCGATGCGTGTCGCGGTCAATCCCACTTCGGCCGCTACCAGCGCCGCCTCGGAAATTCCGAGCTGAGTTGCGATGTCGCGCTCGCGCATCTTCGGGTTTTCGGCACGGAAAGCGCGGATTTCGGCGGGTGTCGGTCGGGTCGTTTCAGTCATCTTGTCCATGCCTATTTGTTGAGAATCAGTTTGCCCTGGCGCGTGATCTTCATGCGGTAGATCGCACCTGCGTGACGGATGAGAATCTCGTTCTGGCCGCGAAAAATGTCGGCGCTTTCGATGAGTCTGGTTGGCGCAGCTACCGGCGGCGCGGGCGGAGTGGGGACTTTTTCAGCGATCATCGTGGCTGTTTTTACCTGCGGTTTTCATGGGGCCTATTTTCGGCCTGAAGAGATTTATCTTGACTGGAATACTCAAGGTTTTTTAAAAGTGCAATAGAGGATAAATAAACTCATGTTTAAGGTTGCAACCGGAAGCTGACGGGATTTTCCGGTTCATGTGCTCGCAGGAGAATGGGAAATGCAGATGAAAGCGATACTGATTGTAGCGGCGATGAGCCTGGTTGCGATCGGAGGTCATTTCCCGGCCAACGCACAGGACGCCGCTGCCGCCCAAAAGCTGAATGTCGAGCTGAACTCTCTCACGCCCTCCCAAAAGGGCTGCATGATGAGCTTCGTGGCCGAGAACGAACTTTCAGCGCCGATCAGCAAAGTGTCGTTCGAGCTTGCGTTTTTCAACGAGAAGAATGCCGTCGATCGCGTCACCGTTCTCGATTTCCGGGAACTGCCAATCGGCAAGAAGCGCGTGCGTCAGTTCGATATGCCGAACGTCAAGTGCGATACCGTCAGCCGCATCATCATCAACGATACCCCCGTTTGCGAGGGGCCTGGCGCTGGCGAATGCATGAAGGGCCTTGCCACGCGCTCCGCCCTATCAGTGGCTTTCGAGGGCTGAGAGCCGTCCGGCGAAGGGATACGAGGGCATGATGCGCGCCGCCAAACCCGGGTGGAGGATCCAACCCGCCGATGAGCCGTTGAACAGCGTCAACGACAACAGCCCGGGCAGTCTTGCCGGACACGATCTGTCCGACATGCCCTTGCCGTCTGCTGCGGACGACGCGGCGACGCACTCGGAAATCGACCGCTTTCCTCTGCATCCGCATTTCATCACCGAACTATTGTGCGACGCGCCGGCGATGGATGCGCCGCCGGAGGCCGCAGCGCCTGGCAACGCGCGGCCGGGCCGGCTGACGGCATTGCTTGCCGGCCTCGGTTCGCTGCTCGTGCATGCGATCGCTTTTGCCGCTGTGCTTTTAACTGCCGTCGTTGCGCCGTTAGTGCCGGAAGAACAGGCGGGTGAGGTCGTCAGCGTCATCATGCTCGGTGACTCCGACGTCGATCAAAGGGCATCCGGTGTCGAGAGCAAGGAACCGGAAGTGCAGCCGGAGACAGTGGTCGCCGAGGCGGTTCAGCCGGAAAGCTTCTCGCAACCGACCGTGCTGGACGCCGTCGAGACGGTGCAGCCGGTTGAGCCGGTTGCGCCCGAAGCAACCCAGCAGGTCGCGCCCGAAGCCGTCGCCTCGATCGAACCGGAAGTGCTGACGTCAAGTGTACCGGCGGAAACCGCCGTTCAGCAGCCGACGGCCATCGAAACGGTGACGCCGACCGAGACTTTGACTGCGGCGGTCTCGCCGCCGCCGCCGGAAGTTGAGCCGGTTGAGATGAAGCCGTTCGAAAAGCCGGTCAAGCAGGTCGAAAAGCCCAGGGACACGCCGCGAAAGCAGCCGCCCAAGAAGGTTTCGGTCAAGGCAGGCTCAGGCGGAGAGGGCGCGCGGAATAGCCGCAGGGGATCCTCCGACGGCCTGGAGACCGCAAACGCCGATACGGCGTCCCAAAGCAATACCAGCGGTGGCGGCGAGGGGAGTGCTGCCGTCGCCAACTATCCCGGCAAAGTTCAGTCGCGCATCCATCGATCGGTGAAGGTGCCTTCCGAATACAAGCAAATGACCCAGGCTCTGCGCGTACGCGTGCGCCTGACAGTCGGCAGCGGCGGCGAGCTCAGCGGACTGCAGCTGGCAAGAAGCTCCGGTATTCCCGAACTCGACCAGTCCGTGCTTGCCGGTGTTCGGTCTGCTGCGCCTTTTCCGCCGTTGCCGCCTGAGTGGAGAAAGCCGAGCTGGACCTTTACCCAGGAGGTGCAGGTCACCGGCCGTTAAAAGTTATAAAAGATGATAAAAATACTCATCTTTATACTTTACTGAAAATGTCATGTTTTGTATGGTCGCCTCGCATCGCCGGAATCGGCGACCAATCAGGAGAGGGACAGCATGGCGCGCAAGGGCAAAAAGGACTTCGATCACAAGGGGAAGCAGCCCGAGGTCAGCGCGGAGCCCAAAACCGGTCTCGACGGGCGCAGCTTTCTCTATGTCGGCGGCCGCGATTGTCAGGTCGCGCATCTCAGGCAGATCGCCAGCAACTTCGGCGCGGAACTCATCCATCACGACGGCGGTCTTCGCGAGGCGGTTTCGCGCATAGACACCGTACTTCCTTCCGTCGACTGCGTATTCTGCCCGATCGACTGTATCAGCCACGACGCCTGCCTCAGGGTCAAGACGGGATGTAAGAAGTTCGGCAAGGCCTTCATTCCGCTGCGCAACGGCAGCAAATCGAGCCTGGAGCGGGCGCTCCAAACCATGCAGGAAAGAGACAATTCCCGATGAACGACGAATGCGCGCGGGCGCCTGTTCTGCTCGGCCTGCACCGGCTGGCGGCACGGGATGGCACGTTGGTGCCGGAGCTCTACGTCTTGCTGGAGAGGCGGGCCGAGCGCAAGCACAGCCTGAACGTCGTGCCATTTCCTGGCGCGGGAATGCGTGGTCCGGCGAGGTCGATCGAAGCGTCGCCTCGACCTGTCGCGGCCAAGGCATCGAACGTGGTTGCCTTTCCGCTCCGGTCTGGCGAGTATTCGGGCCGTCGGGGAGAGGTTTGAGAGGTCTCACATGTATATCGCGATGAACCGCTTTAAGGTCGCCCTCGGTTCCGAGGCCGACTTCGAAACGATCTGGAGGGGGCGCGATTCCAGCCTTCCCCAGGTACCGGGCTTTGTTGAATTCCGCCTGCTGCGCGGAAAGACACATGCCGAGGAAGGGTTCACGCTCTTTTCCTCGCATACGGTCTGGCGGAGCGAGGAAGACTTTCAGAACTGGACGAAATCAGAGAATTTCAGAATGGCCCATCGCAATGCCGGCGATCACAAGGGCATGTACCTCGGCCCTCCGGTTTTCGAAGGCTTCAACGTCGTCGAGGGAATTTGAACATGGACGCGCTTGACCCCAATCGCATCGAGGCCTTGCCGGTCCTGCCGTCGCTGGATCTGGCGGCGACGCTGGCCTTCTATCGCGATGGGCTTGGCTTTGGCGAAATCGTCTATCACGATGAAAACTATCTGATCCTGAGGCGCAAAGGCATGGAACTGCATTTTTGGCGCGCTGGCGACCGCGGCCTTTGTGAAAACACGTCCGTCTACCTGCGCGGTGGCGGAATTGCCGACCTGCACGCGGAATACAAGGCTAAGGGTATCGCAAGCCTCAGCGAAATGGCGGTGCGGCCGTGGAATATGGAGGAATTCTACATCCACGATCCGCACGGAAATCTCCTGCGCTTCGGACGGATACCGCAGCCGGCCTGATCAGCCCTTTGCAGGGGCCGGAGGCATGAGCGCGCCGACCGTCACCGCAAGCCAGCCCGCCATCATGGCAAATCCGCCAATGGGTGCCGCCAACGGGAAAATGCCGCTGGAGGTTGCATGCCGACAAACCAGGTCGATGACGAAGAGCAGCGTTCCAAGGCCGAGCAGTAGGGCGGCGACCGGCGCTGTGCGCAGTCGGCCGTAAGCGGCATAGAGCGCCAAAAGCGCGGGGGCATGCGCGAGCGACATGGTCGAGGCCGAGCCCAGCAGATGGGCATCGCCGCCATGGGAAGCAGCGGCGGCCAGTCCGACGCCCGCGCAGCCGAGAAGCCCCGCCAGCAACAACGTTCCCTTGGCGATGACGGAATGGAAGGTCATGCGGGGTCCTCTTCGCGGTTCTGCATATGGTGGGCGAGCCGCTCGATCGGCTCCCAGATGATGGCCCTCAGCTTCTCGTTTGCTATGGTTTCCTCCATGGCGCGCCGAAAGCACAAGAGCCATTCATCGCGCTCGGCAGGTCCGATCGCGGCGACGAAATGGCGGCTGCGCAAGCGGGGATGCCCCCGCTTTTCGACATAGAGCGGCGGGCCGCCGAGATAGCCGGTCAGATATTCGTAGAACTTTTCCCGGCTGCCTTCGAGGCTTGGCGGATGGACGGCACGGCAACGCGCAGCCTCGGGCAAGGTGTCCATCAGGTCGTAGAAACGGGTCGTCAGGTTGCGAACGGCGAGATCCCCGCCTATGGCCTCGTAAAGTGTGATGGTTTCGCCGCTCAATGGGGTATCCTTCGCCGCAGTCTTCATGCCTGCTGTCCGCTCCATGTGCCATGCGGCGTTTCAGCGCGAAAGCTTGTATCATAGGTCGCAGCGCCCCGTGATCATAGGCCATGCGCCCAAAGACGAAAGCCAAGGGAAGGGCGCCGATAGAAAATGTGATCGGACGTTGATTGACAAAACCGTCCAGGCGGTATGTTATCTTGCGCATGTCCGACGCACACCACAGAAAGAAGCAGCCCGCTCTCGTCCGCCAGCAACTGCTGACGGTCGCCGCCGAGCTTGCCGGACGTCAGGGAATGGCTTTTCTGACGCTCGATGCCGTGGCCGGCGCCTCCGGGGTGAGCAAGGGCGGCCTCCTTCATCATTTCCCGAGCAAGACGGCGCTTCTGGACGCCTTGTTCGATAGTCTTCTCGTCCGCTTCGACGAGGCGATAGAGCAGGCTATGCGCAGCGATCCCGTCCCGCACGGCCGTTTTTCTCGCGGTTATCTCCGCGCCGTCGCCGGGCTTAGAGACCGCCCGGAAGAGACCAGCGACTGGGCGCATGTGACGATGGCGTTGCTCACCGAGCCGCATCTGCGCGAGCGCTGGCGGGCCTGGGTGCGCGAGCGCTCGGACGAATATGTCGGCACCGATTCCTCGCCCAACGCCGAGATCGTGCGCTTTGCGGCGGACGGTTTGTGGCTCGCCGACCTGCTCGGCAGTCACGACCTGGATGGGCCAGCGCGGCAGGCACTGTTCGATGCCCTCGTCGAACTGACGATGAAATAACCCGGTTAGGAACGATATTCATGGCAAGCGCACCGGTCTATGCGATGCTTTTGGTCGCCATCGTACTCGAGGTCGTCGGCACGACGGCGCTGCAGATGTCGCAACAGTTCACGAAGCTCGGGCCTACGGCCGTCATGGCGGTGTGCTACGCAGTCGCGTTTTACTTCCTGTCGATGACGCTTCGCGTCATCCCGGTCGGTGTCGCCTATGCCATCTGGAGCGCGCTCGGCATCGTATTGATCTCGCTCGTAGGCCTCGTCCTCTTCCGTCAGCGGCTCGATTTCCCGGCGATCGTCGGCCTCTCCTTCATCGTCGTCGGCGTCCTCATCGTCAATCTGTTCTCGAAATCCATTTCCCATTGACCTGACCGGCGTTTGAAAAAAAACGCTGTGTTGGCCTTTGTCAAATTCTTGACGAGGTCCTATGTGTTTCTCGTCGAACCGAACAAGGCGTTGCTGCGCCTTGTTTCCCAAAGCGCTTTGGGCGCCCAAACCTGCAGAGACCATCGAGCCAGAGGAGCATTGCAAATGACCATTCGCGCAGTCGTATGGGGGGAGAATATTCATGAGAGGACCGACGAGGTGGTCGCTGGGATCTATCCCGAGGGTATGCATGCGACGATCGCTACGGCGCTCAACACCGGCGGCGGCATCGCTGCGACCACCGCGACCCTGCAGGAACCAGAGCACGGTCTTACCGAGGCGCGTCTCAAGGAGACGGACGTCCTCTTGTGGTGGGGTCACAAGGACCACGGCGCGGTTTCCGACGAGGTCGTGGAGCGCGTTGCCAAGCGCGTTTGGGAGGGCATGGGGCTGATCGTGCTCCACTCAGGCCATTTCTCGAAAATCTTCAAGCGGCTGATGGGAACACCCTGCGCGCTCAAGTGGCGCGAGGCGGGCGAGCGGGAGCGGCTCTGGGTCATCAATCCGCGCCATCCGATAGCGGCAGGCCTCGACGAAAATTTCGTGCTGGAAAACGAGGAGATGTATGGCGAGCAGTTCTCCGTGCCCGAACCGCTTGAGACCGTATTCATCTCCTGGTTCCAGGGTGGCGAGGTGTTCCGTTCCGGCATGACCTGGCGCCGCGGCGCCGGCAACATTTTCTATTTCCGCCCCGGCCACGAGACCTATCCGACCTATCATGACGCCAATGTGCGCAAGGTGCTGATCAACGCGGTGAAATGGGCCCACAATCAGCAGGGCGCCTTGACCAGCATTCACGATGCTCCGAACGTCCCGGTCGAACAGGCGCTCGAGCCGATCGTCGAGCGCGGTCCGAAAGTGCACCAGGCCGGCGAAGCCGGTTACCGCTGAGGTCGACCATGCGTCTCATCATCGTTGGCACCGGCGGCATGGCGAAAAACCAGGCCGAACACTTCACCAGGATCGAGGGCGTCGAGCTCGTCGGAGCGGTCGATACCGATCCGGCCCGGCTTGCCGCTTTTGCGGATCAATTCAATATAGAACAGCGATTCGCCTCGCTCGACGCCGCAATCGCCTGGGGCAAGTTCGATGCGGCGACGAACGTCACGCCGGACCGCGCCCACCATCCGACCACCCTGCCGCTATTGGCCGCCGGCAAGCATGTCTTCTGCGAGAAGCCGCTCGCGGAAAACTACGACAAGGCGCTGGAGATGACTGAGGCGGCCGAGCGCGCCGGTGTGGTCAACATGGTGAACCTGACCTACCGCAATGTGGCGCCCCTCCAGCAGGCCCGCGAAATGGTCCTTGCCGGTGAGATCGGCGCGGTCAAGCACGTGGAAGCGTCCTATCTGCAAAGCTGGCTGGTATCGAAGGCCTGGGGTGACTGGCGCAGCGAAACCACCTGGCTTTGGCGGTTATCGACTGGTCACGGCTCGAACGGCGTGCTCGGCGATATCGGCATCCATATTCTCGACTTTGCTGCCTATGGTGCGGCGACGGATATCGATCATGTGTTCGCGCGCCTGAAGACTTTCGACAAGGCGCCGGGCGGCCGCATCGGGGAGTACACGCTCGACGCCAACGACAGCTTCACCATGTCCGTGGATTTCACCAATGGCGCCCTCGGCGTGGTGCATGCGAGCCGGTGGGCGACGGGGCACCTGAACGAGCTGAAGCTGCGTATCTACGGCGAGCGCGGCGGGCTCGAGGTCTGCCATAATCCGGACGGATCGAGCCTGCGAGCCTGCCTCGGCGCCGACGTCGAAGCGGCGGCCTGGAAGACGCTCGATGTTCCCGCGGTGCCGACGAACTATCAGCGCTACGTCGACGCGGTGAATACGGGCAGTGCGCAGGATCCCGATTTCCGCCGCGCGGCCGACCTGCAAAAGGTGCTCGACCTCGCCATGGTCGCCGAGCGGGAACGGCGCGAAGTGAAGGTGTAACGGTGCTAGGCGATCTGCCGGATTGCTGCTTGGCCGCCGGCGCCGAAGCACTGAGACGCTGCCGAGCCGGCGAGCAGTTGTCGCTTCGCCGCGTCCGGCCCCCAAGAAAAAAGAGGCCCCGCCGTGGGCGGGGCCAGGAGGGCCTCGCCACTTGGCAGGCCGCTTGGGAGGTCCACTGCATACTTCCCGCAATCGCAATCGATCGTGGATGCGGCATTTCAACTGCTGCAGCGTGCCTGGCGGGGCTTGCGCGGCGCTGTATTGGCGTTACTGGACGATCTGGACGACGCGGTGCGTTTTCGGTTCGACGATAACGCGCTGCTGGTTGACGACAGCATAACCGTAGCGAGGCTGATCGGGGATCGGCATCACCTCGACACTAGAGGGGACAGGGTGGCCGACGACGACCGGCTCCGATACGACGGTTGTCGCCTGCGGAATGGGCTGCTGCTGGACATAGGTGACGACCTCACGCGGCGGATCAAGCACCGCGCCGGTAATCGCGCCCGCTACGCCACCGACCGCGGCACCCACCGGCCCGCCGACGATCGCACCCGTGATTGCGCCACCGGCGGCACCGGTTGCTGCACCGCTCGCGGCCAAAGCATTCGACGAAATCGAGGCGAGCGCTACGACGCCCGTTACAAGTAGAGCCTTGTACATTTTCAATCTCCTTAACTCTTGTTCACAAGGCAGCTAATGGATTTGGCTCTTTCATTGTTCCCTGTTGCTTGAGATATTCGTCGTCACGCTTACTTTTCCTCCGTCACACGGTGTGAAGAGCAGGGTAGATCCTCGGCACTCACTCCGTCGGCTCGGTCCAACGTCGCTTACGCCGAGCTCGGCGGCCGCAAAACGCTGCGAGATTGTCGGTCAGAGGGGCCTGAGTTCTTGCGGGCGGCGTATATAAGCGTCATCGCTTACGCCATGCTAGCTATCCGATGTTGCCAGCCAACAGCGCTAGGCTGCATTCCCTGATTGTGCTATTGATGGGAATGCGATGGCTTCTGGCGCTCCTGATTGCTGGGTCTGCTATGGCGAGCACGGCGGCGTCGGCGCAGTCGTTGTTCGATGCGATAGCGTCTGGCGATACCCAGGCCGTTGAACGGGCGCTCGGCAGCGGCTCCAATGTCGACAGCCGAGCCGCCGATCAGGCGACGCCGCTGATCGCGGCAACATTGGCCAACCAACCTTCCATGGTCGAATTGCTGCTGAAAAAGGGCGCGGACGTGAATGCGCGCAACTCCGGCGGTTTTACGCCGCTGCACGCAGCCGCCTATGTCGGAAGTGCGGCGATCGCAGGCGAACTTCTGGCGAAGGGTGCTGAGCTTGAGGATGCGGACAACAAGGCGGGCGTCACGCCGCTGATGGTGGCGGGCGAGGAAAATCATGCCGACGTTGTCGAGTTGCTGATCGCGAAGGGCGCCAACCCCGGCCACCCCGAGATTCATGGCTACCTTCCAATCACCCGCGCTCTCTGGAAAGGGAACAAGGATATCGTTCATCTTTATAAGCAGCACGGCGTAGCGTGCCCGCCGGTGAATATTCTCGGCAGCGAAGAGTGGCATCAAAAGTGCTTGAGCGACTGATTGGAGGACGGATCATGGTCAAGCCGGTCTTGGGGGCCAAACGCGCAAAGCCAACACATTATATTGCCGGAGCGGCATTGTTCGTCGTCGCGCTGGGCTATAGTGCGCCCGTGCTTGCGGACGGCACCGTCAATACGGGCTATTTCGGTGGAGTTGCCATCGGCGGCTACGATCCGGTCGCCTATTTCGTGGATAACAAGGCGGTTAAAGGGTCGGAGAAATATGCCTACGATTGGCTGGGGACGCCCTGGTATTTTGCCAGCGACGCGCACCGCGAACTGTTCAAGAACAATCCACTGAAATATGCGCCGCAGTATGGCGGCTATTGTGCCGCGGAGGTCGCCGGTTCCGGGTCGGTCACCGTCAATATCGACCCGGAGGCTTTCGCGATCGTCAACGGCAAGCTTTATCTCACATATGACAATGTGGATACGCAGGACTTTGCGATGCATGCCAGCGAAGCCGTGCCGAAGGCCGACGCGAATTGGCCGAAAAAGCAGGCTGAACTCGCGAAGAACGACTTTCACTGAGGCGCATAGAGCGTTACTCGACGGTGGTGAAGTGGAAGACCGCGGCCGAGTTGACATATGTATAGCCTTCGCCAGTTTCTCCACTGCGTTTGTAAACGGGACCGCAATCGGGCCGCCCGAAGATGTTCTCGCTCTGCTCGCACAGCAGGTCGCGATCGACGTAGAATTTCGCGGTGTACATGCGGCTCTTGGAGCGGAATCCCGCGCTGCCATCCTGGCTGATTTGTAGGATGGCCGGCTGACCGCCGGGTTCGAGTTGGCCCTGCATCGTGTGGCCGAGGACGATGGAGGCGAGCGCCTCTCCCTTCACCCGATCCTTTTCGTCGGCGGTGAACCCAAACGGCCATTCGGGCAAGCCGGCCTGGCCCAGAGCGTCCATGATCAGCGCCAAATCCTCGGGGTTGCGGAAATGCGCAAAGGCGATCCGCCAATCCGACAGAGACCGTTCACTGGGTTCAGATCCGGATAAAAGCTGCAAACCCTCGGCGAGTGTCGCGCGCGCTTCCGCCAAGCGATTGGCGCGTGCGTAGGCCGCGGCGAGCATTATCCTGAATTTGCTGACCGCAGGGGCGTCGTCGCGCGTGCGTTCGAGGGTTTCGACGGCCTTGTCGGTGTCCCCGTTCAGGAGAAAGACAAGACCGGCGATTTCCCGGTCGATGGGCGATAGATTGGGGTCGAGCCTCAGCGCCGTTTCGACGGCCGCGACCGCCTCGGTGTGATTACTTGCGAACAGTTGAACGTAGCCCAGCGCGATCTGTGCTTCCGCATCGCCCGGACCGAGCGCGACGGCTCGCTGCGCCGAGGCAATCGCTTCCTCGTAGCGGCGATCCACGACTTGCATGATGCCGAGGATGGCGTAAGGCGACGAAAGGTCCGGGTCGAGCTTCAAGGCAAGGCTTGCCTTCTCATAGGCTCTCTTACGCGCAAGAGCGCTCTGGATTATGTGGTCGAAACTGGAGCGCCAGATATTGACCGTCGCGCGTGCGTCAAAGGCGAAGGCCTCCGCGAAAGCGGGGTCGAGGGCTTCCGCCTTGCCATAAAATGCAAGCGCCTGTTGCAGCCCGTCGCGCTCGCCGCTGCGCGCCGCTTGCTCACCACGCAGAAAATAGTCGTAGGCCTCAAGATTGGACGTCGGCGCGCGGGATAGTCGCTTGGCCTCGGTGGCCGATGGCTTTATGCCGAGCGCGCTTACCAACTCTTGCCTCAGATCGTCCTGAATGGCGAATACATCCGACGCGTTGCGGTCGAACCGGTCGGCCCAGACGCTTTTGCCAGTCGTCATGTCGACGAGTTGCGCATTGATGCGGAGCTCGTCCCCGGCGCGCTGAACGCTGCCTTCGACCAGATAGCGGACGCTGAGCTCGCGCGCCGCGTCCGCAAGGACGACAGGCTTGCCCTTGTAGGCGAAGACGGAATCGCGGGCGATGACGTCTACGCCTGCAAGTTTGGTAAGGTCGGTGATCAGATCCTCGGTGATGCCGTCGGAAATATAGTCCTGCTTTGGATCGCCGCTGAGGTTGGTAAACGGCAGGATCGCGACCGACGTCCGGTCGGAGTTCGAGGGGTGACGCCAATCGTGGCGCCATAGGACGCTTGCGAGCACGGCAACCAGCAATACCGCGATCCCGATTGCCGGCAGGATCATGGCGCGAACGCTGGGCCGCCGGGCGTTTCCGGCAACCGATCCCGCCTTGTTGGAATCGAGCAGGACGCGGTAGACCCGAACCGGGTCGGGAATGTTCTTGAGCCGTCGTTCGCCAAGGCTTGTGAACCCGACATCCGCCTTGTGGACGACGTGATCGAAGGCGGTGCCCGATATGCAGATGCCGCCGGGCTCCGCCATGCCCTCCAGCCGGGCGGCGACGTTGACGCCGTCACCGTAGAGATCGTCGTCCTCGACGATGACGTCGCCGAGGTTCACACCGATGCGGAACCTAATCTTGCGCGCTTCCGGGACAGCCGGATCGTGCTCCGCCATCCGGCGCTGGATCGCCGCGGCGCACTGGACGGCATCGACGACGCTTGCAAACTCGACAAGCGCACCGTCTCCCATGAGTTTGATGATGTGGCCCCGAAACTCCGCCACGGCCGGATCGAACAGCTCGCGGCGACAGATCTTTAGCCGTTCCAGCGTGCCGACCTCCTCATTTCCCATGAGGTTGCTGTAGCCGACTACGTCAGCGGCCAAGATCGCGGTTAGCCGTCGCTCCATGGATGTGCCTTGCGCGTTCGACGCTGGCTCAGGCGATTTGCCGGATGGTGTATTAGAGTCCTATTCCCGAAACCTGAATGTGTCCAGCCGGCAGTCCATCCGGGTATGGGCACTTTCGATAGTGCTGAGCTCGAGCGCCCTGATGAGGCGCGTGACGGATGGGGTATCAGCTTGGGTGTTTAACGAACAGGTCGAAGACCATATCTGGCTTACAAGCTTGACCCTTTGCCGAGCCCGTTAGGTCCAAAAGTGTCATGTCTCCGGGTCGGACAATGAAAAAAATGGCGCGCCCGACAGGATTCGAACCTGTGACCTTTGGAATCGGAATCCAACACTCTATCCAGCTGAGCTACGGGCGCATGCCTGAGGCGAGGTGACTCGCCTGTCCGATTTGTGGTTCTTAGCCTAGGATGCCTTGGGCTTCAATGCGGAAAATGCGTGAGGGGCGGGGATTGTTTGTCGCGCTCGTCTCGACGTGAAGGCCGCGAGACGGATCTCGCGGCCTTGGTGTCTGCGCCGTCAGGCGACCTTCATGGCGCCGGGGCCGGGGATCGCCTTCGGGGGCACCTTGCCGAGAATGATCATGCCGAGCACCTCGTCCTTGGTCACATCCTCCGTGCGCGCGTGGCCGACGACTTGGCCGTTCTTCATGACAGACACGCGGTCGGCGAGATCGAAGACGTCGTGGATGTCGTGGCTGATCAGGAAGATGCCTATGCCTTCCTTCTTCAGCTGCTTGATGAGTTCGCCGACCTGCGCCGTTTCCTGCGGGCCGAGCGCCGCCGTCGGCTCGTCCATGATCAGGATGCGGGCGTTGAAGAGGATGGCGCGGGCGATCGCCACCGACTGGCGCTGACCGCCGGAAAGCGCCTTCACCGGCTCCTTGAAGCGCTTGAAATTGGGGTTGAGGCGCCCCATCACCTCGCGCGCGGACGCTTCCATTGCGACATCGTCGAGCGTGCCCCAGGGGGTGCGCAGTTCGCGGCCGAGATAGAGGTTGGCGGCGGCGTCGACGTTGTCGGCGACGGCGAGCGTCTGGTAGATCGTCTCGATGCCGTATTTCTTGGCGTCGCGCGGATTGCGGATATCGGCTGGCTCGCCGTTGATCAGGATATCGCCGCTGTCGCGCCTGTAGGCGCCCGAGAGGATCTTGATCAGCGTCGATTTGCCGGCGCCGTTGTGGCCAAGCAGTGCCACGACTTCGCCGGGATAGAGGTCCACCGAGGCGTTGTCGACGGCGTGGATGCCGCCGAAGGCAATGGAAATGTTGCGCATTTCCACAAGCGGAGTTGTTTGATCCGTCATTGTCAAATTCCTCTTACTTGGCGCGCTTGCGGTAGACGGTGTCGAGCCAGACGGCGACGACCAGCACGGCGCCGACGACGACGCTCTGCAGCGGCGTGTCGAGGCCGACCAGCACCATGCCCGACTGAAGCGATTGCATGACGAGGGCGCCGAGCATGGCGCCGGCGATCGTGCCGGTGCCGCCGGCGAGCGACGTGCCGCCGATAACGGCGGCTGCGATGGTGTAGAGCTCGTAGGTATCGCCCTGGGAGTTGGTGGCGGCATTGAGGCGGGCGGTGGAGATCGCCGCGGCGATGGCCGCCAGAAGCCCCATCAGCGCGAAGATCCTGACGGTGACCCAGCGGGTCTTGATGCCTGCAAGTTCGGCTGCTTCCGGGTTGCCGCCGATCGCAAAGACATAGCGGCCGAAGCGCAGGCGGGTGGCGATGAAGGTCATGACGATGCCGACGAAGATCGCGATCAGCACCGGAACGGCAATGCCGTAGGGGATGTCGAGGCCCTCATCCGGCCACACGATGTTCTTCGCCTCGGCATATCTGCGGGCGATGGCGATCGGCCAGTAGTAGTTGTTGAACACCAGGATCGCGCCGAGAACGAGAGCGCAGCCCAGCGCCGACAGAAAATACTCCGCCCAAAGCGGACGCCGCGGAAAACCGAAGCGCTTTCTCTGGCGGCGCGAATTGATGATGCCGATCACGATGAAGACGCAGGCGATGACGCCGACGATCCAGCTCCAGGTGGCGCCGATCGAGCCGTCGGCTCCGCCGCCCATGATGCGGAAGTTGGTGTCCATCGGCGCGACCGTCTGGCCGCTGGTGACGAACCAGGTGGCGCCGCGCCAGACGAGCAGCCCGCCGAGCGTCACGATGAAGGAGGGCACCTCGAGGAAGGCGATGATCATGCCCTGGAAAAAACCGATCGCGAGGCCGACCAGAAGGCCGCAGCAGAGCGCGAGGATCCAGGTCATCGAGCTGTCGAAGCCGAGATATTGCGGCAGCACTCTCGCCTGCACGACGCCCATGATCATCCCGGAAATGCCGAGGATAGAACCGACCGAAAGGTCGATGTTACGGGTGACGATGATCATGACCATGCCGGTCGCCATAACGGCGATCTCGGTGGTCTGAACCGAGAGGTTCCAAAGGTTTCGAGGCGTCAGGAAAAGGCCGCCGGTCAACACTTGAAAGCCGATCCAGATGATCAGAAGTGCGCCGACCATGCCGAGCAGACGCGTGTCGATCTCGGTGGCACGCAGGAAGCGCGTGATCGCGCCCGCTTCTGCGTCTCGCGGACCGCTCGATGTTGTGGGATGTGTCGTGTCGGCCATCGCTTTGCCGTTCTCCACTGTTGAGCGCGTGCCTGCGATCCCCAGGGGCAATCGCGGTATCGTCGCCTGTCATAAAAATTCCGCCGTAGCCATCCCCGTCTCAGGCCCGCCGTGGGGCCGGGAACCGGGGGTTGGCTCAATGAAATGCGTGCCGGCAATGCGGCTCGGGCGCGTGAGCATCCTACCACCACATCCGCATTCGACGCCGCAACGGATTGGCCGCTGCGGCGTCGGCATTCTCAAAGGCTCAAGTAAGGCTTACTTGCAAGCGGCAACGGTGCCCGCCTTCACGCCCTGGCAAACTTCCGCCTTGGTGATCCAGCCAGCCTTGACGACGACGTCGAGGTTGTCCTTGGTGATCGCTTCCGGCTTCAGGAAGATCGACTGCATGGCAACGCCCTTCGGGCCGCCCTTGAAGGTTTCAACGCCCTTGATCTTCTCCATCTTCGTGCCCTTGGCGAGCTGGATGGCGATTTCCGCGGCGCGCTTGCCGAGTTCACGCGAGTCCTTCCAGACGGAAACGGTCTGGGTGCCGAGCGCGATGCGGTTCAGAGCGGCCTTGTCGGCGTCCTGGCCGGAAACCGGAACGGAGCCGGCGAGGCCCTGGGCGTCGAGAGCAGCGATCGCGCCGCCCGCGGTGCCGTCGTTGGAGGCGACGACCGCGTCAACCTTGTTGTTGTTGGCGGTCAGGATCTGCTCCATGTTGCGCTGAGCGTTTTCCGGGAGCCAGCCGTCGGTGTAGGCTTCGCCAACCTTCTTGATCTTGCCGGCGTCCATGGCCTTCTTCAGCACTTCGAGCTGGCCGGAGAACAGGAAGTCCGCGTTCGGGTCGGACGAGGAGCCCTTGATGAAGACGTAGTTGCCTTCCGGCTTTGCCTTCAGCACGCCGCGTGCCTGCATGCGGCCCACTTCCTTGTTGTCGAAGGTGATGTAGAAGGCGGCCGGATTTTCGATTAGGCGGTCGTAACCGACGACCGGAATGCCTTCGTCTGCAGCCTTTTCGATGGCCGGGCCGATGGCGTCGCTATCCTGAGCGAGGACGATCAGGGCGTTGGCGCCCTGCGAGATCAGCGATTCGACGTCGGTCAGCTGCTTGGAAGCGGAGGACTGGGCGTCGGCGGAGATGTACTTGGCGCCGACAGATTCGAGAGCCTTCTTGATGGCTGCTTCGTCGGTCTTCCAACGCTCTTCCTGGAAGTTCGACCAGGAGACGCCCACGACGAGGTCCTTGGCGAAAGCCGCCGTCTGCATGGTCAAAACAAGGGCTGCGCCTGCGGCGAGCCGAACAAATGCTTTCATGATTTACCCTCCCGAGATGGATGCGACCGCACGTCCCTGAGGCTCCCGCCGGCCGCCGCGATAGAGCTGACGAGAAAGGTTTTGATTTTTTTCTCGACAGTCGAGAAATTCAGTGTCAGAGATTTTTACCACTGTCAACACCGTGGAACGCGGGGGACGGCGCGCCGGGATCGGAAGGATGAGCCGACCTTCGTTGCGCTGCGGGGAGGGGAGATGAACGGGAGACAGCTTGATGCTGGGCAAGTCGAGCACGGAGCTGGTTCGCCAGAGAAACAGTGCGCTCGTGCTCAAGGCGCTCAGGCGCCACGGGTCGCTCGCCCACACCGAAATATCTGATTATACGAGACTTTCGTCGGCGACCGTATCGGTCATCACCAACGATCTCGAGCGCGCGCAGATCCTTTCGAAGTCGGAGCAGATTGCCGGCGCCGGGCGCGGGCGACCACGCGTGTTGTTCTCGCAGCGGCGGGACTGCGGCTATCTCGCGGTCGTCGTCATCTCCTCAGATGTCGTGCAGTATTCGCTCGTTGACTACGCCGGCACCTTGCTCGACCGGTTCAACGAGGCGCGCTCGCAGAAGGGCGCGGACGCCACCGTTTTTGCAACGGCGATCGCCGAAGGG
The DNA here is from genome assembly GCF_052113965.1 of Rhizobium sp. RAF56. Taxonomy (NCBI): domain Bacteria; kingdom Pseudomonadati; phylum Pseudomonadota; class Alphaproteobacteria; order Hyphomicrobiales; family Rhizobiaceae; genus Rhizobium; species Rhizobium sp. RAF56. The sequence continues at coordinate 96,214 of NZ_JBFRDU010000002.1, read as the reverse complement.
CTGCGGCGGCTTGCCACGCGTTCACAGATCGCGCCCGACCGTATGTTCATGATTTCCATCAGCAGCAAGGGGGTGGTGGACGGCACCGAGCCCATTCTGCGCTGGTCGCCGATCCTGGGCCGGGAGCAGATCGATTTTGCCGAGGTGCTCAAGGCCGATTGGCCTTCGAAGGTCATTCTCGGCAATGAGACCCTGCTGGTTGCCGCCGCTCTCGGTGAGCGCGAAGAGACCGGGAATGGGAAGGATTTTCGAGCGCTTGCAGCTCTTTCGCTTGGCCACAGCATTGGGCTCGGCATTGTTCGCAGCACCGGCACCGGCGAACACGAGCTTACGGCTCCCAACTTTGGCCATACGCTGCATGTGGCGAATGGCGGCCTTTGCCGTTGCGGATCGCTGGGCTGCGTTGAAGCCTATGCGGGCTTCTATGCCATTCTGCGCGCCGCATTCGGCGTGCCGCTCGACACGATCCCCGCGGCTTTCGTACCCGTGGCGGAATTGGACAAGATCGCGGCAAGCGCACGGCAAGGAAATCGAAGGAACGGGCTTGCTTTCCGCCAGGCGGGTCTGGCGCTCGGCAACGGTTTGTCGCGGGTGCTCAGCCTCAACGAATTGATGCCGATCGTGCTCACTGGTCCGGGGATACGCTATTACGATCTGTTGCGGGAGGGCGTCGAGGAGGGGCTGGCGCAATCGCACGTGGTGCGGATGGAGGGTATGCCGGAGCTGCGCGTGGTGGCCGACGAGGAGGCGCTTGTCTTCGAAGGACATCTCAACCGCGCATTCACAATCATCGACAATGAAATCGTCCTGTCGCGAGCAGCGGCAGCCGCGGAAATGCATCATCGCGCAGGCTGAGGGCAGGTGTCAGGCAGTGGCAGGGGCATTCTCAAGCCGTCGCCTACTGTGATTCGAAGAAAGACGTTCAGAAGGTGGATGCGTTTTTCCACCGACAAGGAAGCTGGTGGGGATCAGCCCTTGCCGCCCCCTCCGCCTTTTCCGCCGCCACCCCCTCCGCCGCCGCCTTTGCCGCCGCCACCGCCTCCACCTTTGCCGCCTCCTCCGCCGCCGCCCTTGCCGCCTTTGCCGCCCTTGCCGCCGGAGCCGTTGGTGCCGCCCTTGCCGCCGTTCTGGCCGCCGCTGAAGTCATCGTCGCTTTCGCTGGCCGCCACCGGGGGCGGGTTCTTGGGCCTGCAGTTGTTCACCGATCGGGATGTCGTGTATCTGCTCGTGCAGGGATCCCCGTGCTTCCGGGCCTCGGCGAGAGCCGGCGCAAGGCCGGCGATCAGAACCACCAGTATGAACTTGAAGAGCGTCCGCATGTCGTTTCCCCCCAGGCACGACATCTAGAGTGGGCCGCGCATGTTCCAACGGAAAGCCGGCAGTTAGGAGACTGGTATCGGCAATTCGATTGATATCGATGCGCCGCCGCGGGGCGCGCGAGGCCGTTCGAAGAAACGACATGGCCGGGCGAGAGGCCCGGCCATGTCGCGGATCGGTACGGGAAAAAGGGAGGAACCGCTACCCGATCCGAACAAGCTTGCCTTCCTTGGCCGATTGCAGCGCCGCATCCGCAAGCCTCAGCGCGGCAAGGCCGTCGGCGCCGGAAGGCGAGATCGTCGCGCCCTTCTCGATCGCAGCGATGAAGCTTGCGATTTCATTGGCATAGGCCTCGGTGTAACGGGTCATGAAGAAATCATGCAGCGGCGGGCGCGTGTAACCGTCGCCGTTGGCGACCTCGATGGAGACCGGCCGTTGATTCTCGGCGGAAACCATGCCTTTGGAGCCGTGCACCTCGATGCGCTGGTCGTAGCCATAGGTGGCGCGGCGCGAGTTCGAAATCATCGCCTGCTTGCCGGACGCCGTCTGCAATAGAATCGAGACGCTGTCATAGTCTCCGGCCTCGCCGATCGCCTTGTCGACCAGAACGGCGGCGGTTGCGCTGACGGCAATCGGCTCCTCGCCAAGCAGGAAGCGCGCCATGTCGAAGTCATGGATCGTCATGTCGCGGAATATGCCGCCCGAGCGCTTGATATAGTCGACAGGCGGCGCGCCGGGATCACGCGAGGTGATGGTCACCATTTCGACTTCGCCGATGCGGCCGTCGTCAATCGTCTTGCGTACCGCCATGAAATGCGGGTCGAAACGGCGATTGAAGCCGACCATCAGCTTCGCGCCGGTCTGATCGACGACCTTGATGCAGGCTTTCACGCGCTCGACATCGAGATCAACCGGCTTCTCGCAGAAAATCGCCTTGCCGGCGCGCGCGAAACGCTCGATCAGGTCGGCGTGCGTATCCGTCGGCGTGCAGATGACAACGGCGTCAATGTCTTTCGCCGTCTCGATCGCTTCGATGGACCGAACCTCGCAACCGTAAGCCGTGGCGATCGCGTCGGCGGCCGCTGGAAATGCGTCCGCAACGGCGACCAATTTTGCGTTCGCTTCGCCGCTCACCGCCTTGGCATGCACCTTGCCAATGCGGCCGGCGCCCAGAAGACCGAATCTCACTGTCATTTCGTCCTCCCAATTCGGAATGAATAAACCGAATTATCACTTACATGGAATTTTCATTCCATTTTCTTGTGCCCGCGTCAAGCCCCGACGGGGTATCGCAATCTCGAAATTCATCTTAAATGAAGGGGCCCTTTGAGGAGAAGACCGACCCATGCAACTGATCGATCCGAATCATCCCGCCTATCGGCCGCTATGGGTACGTCTGCTCGTCGTCGGCGTCTGCCTCGGCTGGGCGATACTCGAAGCGGCTACAGGCACACCGTTTTGGGCAGTCATTGTCGGCGCCCTCGGCATTTACTCGGCCTGGGTGCTGCTTTGGACGTTCAATCCGCAGCCGCCCGAAGAAAAGGTCGTCCTGCCTGAGGAGACTGAAGATCCCAATCCGGAGAATGATCGCCGCGACTGACGCTGGCGTTCACTTCGGACGGCGCGTGGTTCGCGATGCTGGCGTCAAACGCCGCAGCGCCTGGTCGATCAAGAGGTTGGCAATCTTCATGCGTGCCGTCGCATTGTCGCGGAAGGGAAGGGCGATGCCGTCGGGGTGGTTGCCCTTGGCGAAGGCCCGCCGTTTGTCGTTAAGTGTCTGCACGGTATCCGCCTCGGTGATCGCGAGCTCCACTGCAACCTCTTCAGGTGCTGTGCGCGCCAGATGCTGAGGCATCACCGGCTCCGCCGCGACCGGTTCTTCCACAGCCGGCAGTTCGCCTGTCGATGCTGCCGTCCCCGCGAAGGCGAACTCATCGACCTCGAACGTCTCGACATAGGCCTGGTCGGGGCGTGCGGCGGCAACCGATACGCCTTCCCGAACCGCGGCGGCAAAGCCTGAATTCAGCCCGCGAATGCGGAACGACGAGGCTTTGTCCTCTTCCTCGCCCTCAGGCTTCTCCGCCTCGAGGCGGTCGAGGACGGATTGAAATATCGATTGCCCGAACAGCATGTTTCTCTCTCCAGCGTCAACACCCTACGAAGGGAAAATTGAGCCGGGCTTATGGCGAGGCGTCCGTTTCGCCGATCCTAGCGGAAGTCTTTCCTGAAGGTTCCGGTAGATGCTTCGGGTTCTTCGAAGTCGAAATCGTCTTCAATGGCCACACCCGGTGGTCGCTGCTGACCACGGGATTTCATCGACGATCTGACCCATATGAGGGAATTGGCTCAGGTGTTGCCTCAGTCTTTTCAAGCTATCGCTGAAGTGGCTCCCAGCCTGCGGCCTGTGCGCCTTGAGGTAGGTGGCTTCCAATTTCGCATAACTCCTCGCATCCGGGGAGAGAATGACCTTCACGCAGCCGCTCCCTTGACGATCGCCTCGACTTCTTCGATCACCTCGTCAAGATCGTAGCCTTTGCCCGCGTCGACTTCCCGGCGTGCCTTTGCCAGCTCGCGGATTTCCCTGCCTTCCGCTGCCAGATAGGATTTGAGCGCGCGCACGATGACCCAACTGCGAGTGCGCTCGCAAATCGCTGCAATCTCTTCGATTTCGGATAGAACATCCCGCGGCACGCGCATGGTGATCGGGTCGGAAAGGTCACGTTGATCTGACATGGTTATTTCCTCTGTTTGTAATACACGATAACGCTTTGGCCACCGAAAATCAAACCTGCCCAGGTGCGCAAGCGTACCGCTAGGTCCCGCGCCGGCCCTCTTCGAGAATCAGGTCGTAGAGCAGCCGCGCGCTTGGAGGCATGGCGCGCTCCCGGGCGGTGATCAGGCTGTATGGTTTGACATCGATGTCGAAATCGATCGGCAGGATGCAGGCTTCGCCGGCGCGAGACGTCTGGCCGCAGATGAACTCAGCCATATCGACCGCGATCGGCGCGATTGCGTCCGTCTTGCAGACGACGGCGAGCGTCAAGAGCAGCGACGAGGTGTTGACGATATTCTCCGGAAGCGGCACCCCGGCGGCCAGGAAGACGTCCTCGACCCGGCGTCGGAGCAGCGTGCCCGGCGGCTGGAAGACCCAGTCGTGGCCGGGGAGGTCCTTTAGGCTGACGACGCCTTTCTCCAGCAGCGGATGACCGTTGCGCACGATCAGACAGGCCTTCTCCACGCCGAGTTCATGGGCTGCGAAGAGGCGCGGATTGAGTTCGTCCGGAATGCGGCTGATGATGAAATCGTGATGGGCGGCGAGGAGCTCGCGCGCCAGCACATTGCTGGTCTCGACCTGAATGTTGATCGCAATTCCCGGATAGTTCCGCGTCACGCGGCGGATCGCCGGTACGACGAGGCTGATCGCCGGAGCCGTCACGGCGCCGATGTAGACCGAGCCGCCTTTACCAGTGCGCAGCTCGCCGATCTCCCGGCTCGCCTCTCTGAGTTCGAGGAGAATCTTACGGGCGCGCTTTGCGAGCGCCGAGCCGAACGAGGTCAGCACGACGCCACGCGCTATCCGCTCGTAGAGCGGCACCTTGACGATAGCCTCCATCTCCGAGAGCATGCGTGACGCCGCTGGTTGGGAGATCGCCATGGCTTCGGCCGCCGCCGAAATCTGTCCATGATCTTCGATCGCGACAATCATGCGCAGATGGTTAAGTTTCAGTCCTGTGCGTAAAAGCGTGTCATCGCGAAAACTATCGGTATGAATTTCAATACCTTCGCGGGAATATTCGTTGTATGGTTTCTCCATCGCTGCAAAAATCCCTTCGTTGCCGGCTAAAAAGTACGATTTTTTGATACCATATCAAAGATGGTATATGAGGTGCCAGCTATTCTATTTGACAGTTATACGAATTGATTCCAGTTTGCGCGGGTGTGCTGGTAGCAGCTCAACCCGTGTGAGATCGTGGAGGAGACGTACTTCGTTTCTCACAATCTGAAGTAACCATCCATTCTACGGAACCTGCCACAGTTTTCGCGGCGGGCCTTTTTTGGTCCGCTGATTCATTAGCAAAGGGAGAGAGAAGTGAAATCCATTATCTCAATGATGGCCGCAGCGGCGTTTGGCGTCGCTTCGTTCGTGGCGCCTGCACTGGCCGCTGACAAGGGCACGGTTGGCATCGCCATGCCGACGAAGACGTCGCAGCGCTGGATCGCCGACGGCAACAACATCGTCAAGCAGCTCCAGGAAGCCGGCTATTCCACCGACCTGCAGTATGCTGACGACGATATTCCGAACCAGCTCTCGCAGATCGAGAACATGGTAACGAAGGGCGCCAAGGTTCTCGTCATCGCCGCCATCGACGGCACGACGCTTTCCGACGTGCTGCAGAAGGCCCATGACGCCGGCATCAAGGTCATCGCTTACGACCGTCTGATCCGTGATTCGGGCAACGTCGACTACTACGCCACCTTCGACAACTTCAAGGTCGGCGTTCTCCAGGCTACCTCGATCGTCGACTCGCTCGGCCTCAAGGATGGCAAGGGCCCGTTCAACATCGAGCTTTTCGGCGGTTCGCCGGACGACAACAACGCCTTCTTCTTCTATGACGGCGCAATGTCTGTCCTGAAGCCCTACATCGACAGCGGCAAGCTGGTCGTGAAGTCCGGCCAGATGGGCATGGACAAGGTCGGCACGCTGCGTTGGGACGGTGCCGTCGCCCAGGCTCGCATGGATAACCTCCTGTCGGCCTACTACACCGACGCCCACGTCAACGCCGTTCTGTCGCCCTACGACGGTCTCTCCATCGGCATCATTTCCTCGCTCAAGGGCGTAGGCTATGGCACCAAGGACCTGCCGCTGCCGATCATCTCCGGCCAGGACGCTGAAGTCCCGTCCGTCAAGTCGATCATCGCAGGCGACCAGCATTCGACGATCTTCAAGGACACCCGCGACCTCGCAAAGGTCACGGTCGGCATGGTCAACGCGCTGATGGAAGGCAAGACGCCGGAAATCAACGACACGAAGACCTACGACAACGGCGTCAAGGTCGTTCCGTCCTTCCTGCTGACCCCGGTTGCCGTCGACAAGACCAACTACGAGAAGATCCTCGTGGAAGGTGGCTACTACACGGCCGACCAGCTGAAGTAATTTCGGCAAATATTTTCCGGTCAGGGCCCGTTTCGCGGGCCCTGACTTTCTCATATTCTGACGAACGCCGGGCTCTTCAACCTCTGGCTCCGGCGCTGGATACCGACCATGGACAATACCATCCTGGAAATGCGCGACATCACCAAGTCGTTCCCCGGTGTGAACGCGTTGGAGAACGTCAATCTCAAGGTGCGGCAGGGCGAGATCCACGCACTTGTAGGCGAGAACGGCGCCGGCAAATCGACGCTGATGAAGGTTCTCTCCGGCGTCTACCCCGCGGGCAGCTACTCCGGTGACATCCTCTACGAAGGGGACGTCCGCCAGTTCAAGACCATCAAAGATTCCGAAGAAATCGGCATTATCATCATCCACCAGGAGCTGGCGCTCGTGCCGCTTCTGTCGATCGCCGAAAACATCTTCCTCGGCAACGAGATCGCCGCCAAGGGCATGATCGATTGGCACGCGACATTCAATCGCACCAAGGCCTTGCTCGGCAAGGTAGGCTTGAAGGAATCTCCGAACACGCTCGTGACCGACATCGGCGTCGGCAAGCAGCAGCTCGTCGAGATCGCCAAGGCCCTGTCGAAGAGCGTCAAGCTTCTCATCCTCGACGAGCCTACCGCATCCCTTAACGAGCGCGATTCCGACGCGCTGCTCAATCTGCTGATAGAGTTCCGCCGGCAGGGCATCACCTCGATCATCATCACCCACAAGCTGAACGAAGTTCGAAAGGTGGCCGATTCGATCACGGTTCTGCGCGACGGCATGGCGGTGAAGACGCTCGACTGCCAGAAGGAAGATGTCAGCGAAGACATCATCATCCGCAACATGGTGGGCCGCGAACTTGCCGACCGCTATCCGCCGCGCTCCGTGCCGATCGGCGAGACGGTCCTTGAGGTCCGCAACTGGAACGCCTTCCACCAGCAGCACCGCGACCGGCAGGTCCTCCACGACATCAACGTCACCGTTCGCCGTGGCGAGGTCGTCGGCGTCGCGGGCTTGATGGGCGCCGGCCGCACCGAGTTCGCCATGAGCGTTTTCGGCAAGTCGTACGGCCACAAGATCAGCGGCGAAGTCCTCATCGACGGCAAGCCTGTCGACGTCAGTACGGTGCGCAAGGCGATCGATGCGGGCCTTGCCTACGTCACCGAGGATCGCAAGCAGCTCGGCCTGGTGCTCAACGACAACATCATGCACAACACCACGCTTGCCAACCTCATGGGCGTTTCGAAGGCGACCGTGATCGACGATATCCGCGAGCTGCAGGTTGCCACCAACTACCGCGCCAAGCTGCGCATCCGTTCGTCGGGCGTCTTCCAGGAAGCCGTGAACCTGTCGGGTGGCAACCAGCAGAAGGTGGTGCTGTCGAAGTGGCTGTTTTCCGACCCCGAGGTCTTGATCCTCGACGAACCGACCCGCGGCATCGACGTGGGTGCCAAATATGAAATCTATTCCATCATCAACCAGCTCGCCGCCGACGGGAAAGGCGTTCTGATGATATCATCGGAAATGCCCGAACTTCTCGGCACGTGCGACCGCATCTACGTCATGAACGAAGGACGCATCGTTGCGGAACTGCCGAAGGGAGAGGCGAGCCAGGAAACCATCATGCGCGCTATCATGCGCTCAGGGGAGAAAAGACAATGAGTACGGCCAACCCAGCCACCGAAGAGAGCAACGTCATCTCCGTCGGCGATTATATTCGCAACAACATTCGCGAATACGGCATGCTGATCGCGCTTGTCGTCATCATGGTGTTCTTCCAGCTCTATACGGGCGGGATTCTGTTCAAGCCGGTTAACCTGACGAACCTTGTGCTTCAGAATTCCTTCATCGTGATCATGGCGCTCGGTATGCTGCTCGTCATCGTGGCGGGGCATATCGACCTGTCGGTCGGCTCGATCGTCGCCTTCGTCGGTGCGCTCGCGGCCATCTTCACCGTGAAATTGCAGATGAATTTTCTGGTCGCGGCGCTCGCCTGTCTGATAATCGGCGGCTTGATCGGCGCGGCGCAGGGCTATTTCATTGCCTATCACCGCATCCCTGCCTTTATCGTGACCTTGGCCGGCATGCTGGTCTTCCGTGGCTTGACGCTAACCGTGCTCGGCGGCACGAACATCGGACCCTTCCCTGCCGACTTCCAGCTGATCAGCACCGGCTTCATTCCCGATATCGCCGACATCGGCGGGCTGCATTCCACCTCGCTCATCCTGTCGGTTCTGCTCGCCGTACTGCTCTTCGTGCTGGCTTGGCGGCGCCGCGTCGTCAACGAGAGCCACGGCATCGACGTCGAGCCCTTCAGCTTCTTCCTGGCGCAGAACCTTCTCGTCTCAGCCGCGATCCTGTTCTTCGGGTACATGCTGTCGACGTACAAGGGCTTCCCGAACGTCCTGATCGTCATGTTGGTGCTGATCGCGGCCTATGCGTTCGTGACACGCCGTACGACGATCGGCCGGCGCATCTACGCCATGGGCGGCAACTCGAAGGCGGCGAAGCTTTCCGGTATCAACGTCGAACGCCTGACCTTTTACACCTTCGTCAACATGGGCGTGCTCGCGGGCCTCGCTGGCATGATCATCGCTGCTCGCCTGAATTCGGCGACGCCGAAAGCGGGTGTCGGCTTCGAGCTCGACGTGATCGCAGCCTGCTTCATCGGCGGCGCGTCGGCCTCGGGTGGCGTCGGCAAGATCACCGGCGCGGTTATCGGCGCGTTCATCATGGGCGTCATGAACAACGGCATGTCGATCATCGGTCTCGGCATCGACTTCCAGCAGATGGTCAAGGGCCTCGTGCTGCTCGCTGCCGTCTTCTTCGACGTCTACAACAAGAACAAGGGCTGAGCGCGAAAGCGCTCCGTCCCCGATTTTGCGGCCAGGGGCATGACGGAAGCCGGCTCTCCAAGGGAGCCGGAAGGATCGATTATTTCCGCAGCCTATCAATCACAGAAATAGAGCACGATCGCGTCCGAAAGCGCTTCACATTTTTCGGCCTCAGGCTCTAGAGACAAGGATGGAACCCATGCTCATTTCTCAGATCAGCGGTCCCGGCGGCGAGATCGTCGTTGCGGTTCGCAAGGCGCCGGGCGTGGCCGCAAAGGCCGTGCTCAACGCCCGGAGCGTCTATGCGCTGGCGATGGAAGCCGCCGATGCCGGCAAGTCGCTGGTTTCCGTTATCGAGGCCCATGGTCTCGGTGATGAGGTCGATCTCGAAAAGGCCTATTCCCAAGGTCGTTTTCTGCCGCCGATCACCCATCCGGACGCCGCCCACCTTCATCTGACGGGAACTGGACTGACCCATCTCGGTTCCGCCGCCACGCGCGACAGCATGCACAAGAAGGCGACGGAAGCTGCCGAGGAAACGCTGACCGACTCCATGAAGATGTTTCGCATGGGGCTCGAAAACGGCAAGCCGAAGGCCGGCGAGACCGGGGTGCAGCCGGAATGGTTCTACAAGGGCAACGGCCATGTCGCGACAGCACCGGGTGCTGCGCTCGTTTCTCCTTCCTTCGCGCTTGACGGCGGCGAGGAGCCGGAAATGGCCGGCATCTATGTGATCGCGACGGATGGCTCGCCGTTCCGCGTCGGCTTCGCACTTTCGAACGAGTTCTCCGACCACGTCACCGAGCGGATCAACTATCTCTATCTCGCCCATTCCAAGCTTCGCCCCGCGAGCTTCGGTCCGGAAATCCGCATCGGCACGCCGCCGGAGGATATTCGCGGCACCTCGCGCATCCGCCGCGGCGACAAGGTGATTTTTGAAAAGCCCTTCCTTTCGGGCGAAACGAACATGTCCCACACTTTCGCCAACCTTGAATACCACCACTTCAAGTACGGTCTCTTCCGTGCGCCTGGCGACGTTCACGTCCATATGTTCGGTACGGCGACGCTCTCCTTTGCCGAAGGCATCAAGCCGGAGGCGGGCGACGTATTCGAAATCGAAGTGGCCGATTTCGGACTGCCGCTGCGCAACCCGCTTAAGGTTGCCGACGAGGAGAAGGTGGCGGTTCGCCAACTCTAATCTTTAAAGAAGCCGGCGCCACCGCCGGCTTTTCCGTCAAGACGATAAGGAGGCTTCGAGCCCATGACCATCCATCAGAACCTGATCGCCGGCGAATGGACCGGCACGAACGGTGTCGAAAACGTCAATCCGTCGAATACCAACGAAGTCGTCGGCCTCTATGCCAGCGCCGATGCGCGGGACGTCGCCGAGGCGATCGCCGCGGCCAAGGCTGCGTTTCCCGCCTGGTCGCGCTCCGGCATCCTCGAGCGCCACGGCATCCTGCGCAAGACGTCCGACGAGATCCTGGCGCGCAAGGACGAGCTTGGCGCATTGCTGGCGCGCGAAGAGGGCAAGACCCTTCCCGAGGCGATAGGCGAGACGATCCGCGCGGCGCAGATCTTCGACTTCTTCGCGGGCGAGGCGCTCCGGCTTGCCGGCGAGATGCTGCCGTCGGTGCGTCCGAACATCGGCGTCGAAATCACCCGCGATCCGCTTGGGGTGATCGGCATCATCACGCCCTGGAATTTCCCGATCGCCATCCCCGCTTGGAAAATCGCGCCGGCGCTCTGCTACGGCAATACCGTCGTCTTCAAGCCCGCCGAACTCGTGCCTGGCTGCTCCTGGGCGATCGTCGATATCCTCAACCGCGCAGGCCTGCCGAAGGGCGTGCTCAACCTCGTCATGGGCAAGGGCTCCATCGTCGGTCAGGCGATGCTCGACAGCCCGGATCTTTCCGGCATCACCTTTACCGGGTCGACCGGCACGGGCAAGCGCGTCGCGCTCGCCTCGATCGAGCACAACCGCAAATTCCAGCTCGAGATGGGCGGCAAGAACCCGATGATCGTGCTCGATGATGCCGACCTCACCGTCGCAGTCGAAGCCGCCGCCAACTCCGCCTTCTTCTCGACGGGCCAGCGCTGCACGGCGTCGTCGCGCCTCATCGTCACCGAAGGCATCCACGACAAGTTCGTGGCCGCGATGACGGAAAAGCTGAAGGGCCTCAACGTCGACAACGCCCTGAAGTCGGGGACCCATATCGGCCCTGTCGTCGACGAGCGGCAGCTGAAGACCGACACCGACTATATCGCGATCGGCAAGCAGGAAGGCGCCAAGCTGGCTTACGGCGGCGAAGTCGTCAGCCGCGACACGCCCGGCTTCTACCTTCAGCCGACGCTCTTCACCGAAGCGACCAACCAGATGCGTATTTCCCGCGAGGAAATCTTCGGACCGGTTGCAAGCGTCATCCGCGCGAAGGACTACGAGGAAGCGCTGGCTCTGGCCAACGACACGCCGTTTGGCCTTTCGGCCGGCATCGCGACCACCAGCCTCAAGCATGCGACGCATTTCAAGCGCAACTCGGAAGCTGGAATGGTGATGGTCAACCTGCCGACGGCGGGCGTCGATTTCCACGTCCCCTTCGGCGGCCGCAAGGGTTCGTCCTTCGGCTCGCGCGAGCAGGGCAAGTACGCGGCCGAATTCTTCACCACGGTGAAGACTGCCTACACGCTTGCCTGATCGAATGGCGGACCGGCTTCTGCCAGTCCGCGCTCCAACCGTCGTTTTCAGACGTTCGAGAGTGCATTTTCAGGGGCGGGCTGCCGCGGGTCAGCTTTGGCTCTGCACCTGCCCTTGGCGCTCGACGCTGAGGCTCACCGTCAATTGTTCTCCCGGTCGCCCGATGCGCATCCCCGAAACCGGTGCGGCATCCCGATAGCTAAGGCCGGTGGCGATGCGCACGTAGCGCTCGTCCGGGCATACGCAATTGGCCGGATCGAAGCCGACCCAGCCGAGCCCGTTGACATAGGCTTCCGCCCAGGCATGCGTCGCCGTCTGCTCGACGGTCTCCATCAGGAGGTAGCCGGACACATAGCGGGCAGGGATGCGCATGGCGCGCGCGGCGGCGATGAAGATGTGGGCGTGGTCCTGGCAAACGCCGCTTTTTGCTTCCAGCGCCTCCTCGGCCGTCGTCTCGATGTCGCTGCTGCCGGGCTTGTATTCAACGGCCGCGTGGATCGCCTCCATCAGGCCATGCATCCGCGCAAGCTCGTTGTCACCGGCGATGCCGCTGACGAGCTGCTGCGTTCGCGTTCCGATCTCGGTCAGCGGCGTATCGCGCAGGAACAGCCATAGCGGACAGAAGGTCGCGTGTGCGCCGACAACGCCATCGCGGTTCTCCGTCTCGACTTCGCCTGTCGCGACGATACGGGTGGTGCTCTGCGCGCCGTCCAGGGAAACGAGATTGACGTGATTGCCGAACTGGTCGTCATACTCGACCTCCGGATGCGCACCCTCGACGGTCAGCTTCCAGTCGAGCACGCTCTGCCCGCCACGGTTAAGAGGCCGCAACCTAAGGCGCTGCAGCGAGAATACCGCAGGCTCGTCATAACGGTATTCGGTGATGTGGCTGATCTTCAGGCGCATGGGTTCACTCACTCGTTGAAACGGTAACCGTTTGAAATTTCGGCGCCGAGCCTGTTGTTTTGCGAGACGAAGTCGTCCAGGAACTCATGCAGCCCCTTGTCCATGATGTCCTTGACGTTGCCGTTCTGCAGCGTCGCAAGGATGGCGTCCGCCGTATCGTGGGCCGCAAGGCGTTCGCCGTATTGCCGGGAGAGATAGCCGAGATTGGCGACGATCTTCTCGTAGCAATAGGCAAGCGACCGCGGCATCTGTCCGTTGAGGATCAGGAAGTCGGCGATATTGGCCGGCCGATAGTCAGGTTCGTAGACCCAGCTGTAGGAGCGGTGCGCCGAGACCGAGCGCAGGATCGATTCCCACTGCACATTGTCGAGGGAGGAGCCGACCGCCGAGACGGATGGGAGGAGTACGTAGTATTTGACGTCGAGGATGCGGCTCGTATTGTCGGCCCGCTCGATGAACGTACCGATGCGGGCGAAGTTGTAGAGCTCGTTGCGGAGCATGGAGCCGTGGAACGCGCCGCGGATAAGGCCCGCACGGCGTTTGATGGTGTCGATGGTCTCTGGCATTTCTGCCGGCTTCAGGGGTTTGTCGAGCAGCGCCCTCAAATCGATCCAACACTCGTTGGTTGCCTCCCAGGTCTCGCGCGTCAGGGCCGTGCGCACCATGCGGGCGTTGTTGCGCGCAAATTCGATACAGGACAAAACGCTCGAAGGGTTGGAGCCGTCGCGCATCAGGTAGTCGATCGCGTTGGCGCCGGTCAGCTGGCCGTGGCCCTCGTCGTAAGCGTCGCGGACGCCGGCACTCTGCAGGACGCCGTCCCAGTCGTCTTCGACCGCATCGCTGCGCGTCAGCGACATGCGCAGGCCCGCGTCGACGAGACGGGCGATATTTTCGGCACGTTCGATGTAACGGAACATCCAGTAGAGGCCGTTGGCGGTTCTTCCAAGCATGTCCGTTTCAGTCCTCCAATACCCAGGTATCCTTGGTGCCGCCGCCTTGGCTCGAATTGACCACCAGCGAGCCTTCCTTCAACGCCACTCGCGTCAGGCCGCCTGGGATGATCTGTACCTTGTCGGAGACGAGCACGTAGGGGCGCAGATCGACATGGCGAGGCGCAATCCCCTTGTCGACGAGGATAGGGACGGTCGACAGCGACAGCGTCGGCTGGGCGATATAGTTCGCCGGCCGCGCCTTCAGCTTTTCAGCAAATTCCGTCCGCTCCTTCTTGGATGCCGTCGGGCCGACGAGCATGCCGTAGCCGCCCGAGCCATGCACTTCCTTGACCACCAGCTCCGCCAGGCGCTCGAGCACATATGCGAGGCTTGCCGGCTCCGAGCAACGCCAGGTCGGCACGTTTTCGAGGATCGGCTTGCGGCCGGTGTAGAACTCGACGATCTCCGGCATGTAGGAATAGATCGCCTTGTCGTCGGAAATGCCGGTGCCGGGGGCATTGGCGATGGTGATGTTGCCGGCGCGATAGACGTCCATGATGCCGGGAATGCCGAGCGCCGAATCCGGCCGGAAAGTCAGCGGGTCGAGAAAGTCGTCGTCCACGCGCCGATAGAGCACGTCGATCGCCTCATAGCCGCGGGTGGTGCGCATCTTCACCTTGCCGTCGATGACCCGCAGGTCCGAGCCTTCGACCAGTTCCACGCCCATCATATCGGCAAGGAAAGAGTGCTCGTAGTAGGCGGAATTGAAGATGCCGGGGGTGAGCACCGCCACGCGTGGCTTGCCGGCGCAGCCGCGAGGGGCAAGCGAGGCGAGGCTCTGGCGCAGCAGCATGGGATAGTCTTCGACGCGCCGGACCTTGTTCTGGTGGAACAGCTCCGGAAACATCTGCATCATGGTTTCGCGGTTTTCCAGCATGTAGCTGACGCCCGAGGGCGTGCGCGCGTTGTCCTCCAACACGTAGAACTGATCCTCGCCGGTCCTGACGATGTCGGTTCCGACAATATGGGTATATACGCCGCCGGGAGGCCTGAAACCGATCATCTCGGGCAGGAAGGCGACGTTCCTTTCGATCAGCTCGCGCGGGACGCGGCCGGCGCGGATGATTTCCTGCTTATGGTAGATGTCGTCGAGGAAGGCATTGAGCGCGATGACCCGCTGCTCGATCCCTTGCGCGAGCTTGCGCCATTCGCGGCCGGAGATGATGCGCGGAATGATGTCGAAGGGGATCAGCTTTTCCGAGGAGTCCTCATGGCCGTAGACCGCGAATGTGATGCCGGTCTTGCGGAAGATGTTTTCCGCGTCGCGGGACTTGGAAATCAGATGCGTTCGATCCTGGCTGGAATACCATTCAGCATATTTGTGGTAGGGCTCGCGCGAACTCTCGTCCGCCTTGATCATTTCGTCGAATGCCACGCTGTCATCCCCGATTTTTTTCCATTTGAATACAACGTCTGTTGCGATGCAAGAAGCATGCTCGATCAGGCGCCGAGGATGTCGGGGGCGGCAATGCCGAATTTCAGGGCAGTTTTCCGCTCGTCTCCAGAAGTGGCACGGAACGGCGAGGGTTATTGCATAAAATTTATGCAAATCACGCGGATTTCCACCCCTCGCATGCATGTATGGAGGCATACGGCAAGTTCTCGCCTATATGAATTAGCAGGGCTGGAGCACGGTTTGGCATCAATGTAATTCAATGGAGGTTCAGCCGATGGCTTTTGACCCTGCTTGATACGCGCGTTATCCGGGTGCATCGGCAATTGTGCAATAATCTGAGTCCTTCATGTCCCTTGATAGTTTGGCGCCCGCGATCTTCGTACTTCTGTGGTCGACGGGTTGGATCGTCGCGAAATATGCGGCGATGCACGCCGGCCCCCTGACCTTCCTTACGATCCGTTACGGCCTTTCAGCGGTGGCCTTCGCTGCCCTTTGCGGTATTTCCGGCGCACGGTGGCCGCGCGGGCGCATGGCCATCTTCCATGCCGTCTGGTCGGGCGTTTTTCTGCATGGCGCCTATCTCGGCGGCCTCTGGTGGGCGATCGCAAACGGCGTGCCGGCGGGACTGTCGGGCGTCATCGCCGCGCTGCAGCCGCTGTTTACGGCGCTTGCGGCACCCTATCTCGTCGGAGAACGGCTGCGGCCGATCCAGAAGTTCGGACTGCTCATCGGCTTTATCGGCATCGCCATAGCGATATCGCCCAAGCTCCTGTCGACGGACGCGGCCAATCTTGGCCATGCGGCGGTGCCGCTCGTCGTCAATCTCATGGCTATGGTCGCGGTGACCTACGGTACGCTCTATCAGAAGCGGCATCTGCAGCATGGCGACCTGCGCAGCATCGCGACGTTGCAATATGTCGGCGCGCTGGCGGTGACCCTGCCTTTGGCGTTCGCCTTCGAAGATCTGCATTTCGACGCCTCGGCCGCGGCGTTCGTCGCCCTCGCCTGGTCCGTCTTCGGCCTGTCGATGGGGGCGGTCGCGCTGCTCCTCTATCTCATTCGCAAAGGGCAGGTATCTCGGGCGGCCTCGCTCATCTACCTCATTCCGCCGACCGTCGCCGCGCAGGCCGCGATCGCCTTCGGCGAACCGCTCACGGTGCCCTTGATGGTCGGTACGGCGGTCGTGGCTTCCGGGGTTTATCTCACAAACCGCCGGGCTGCGGCTCAGGCGCCGCGTGCCGCCGCTGCCCAATAACAAATGCGGCGGGCTTTCGCCCGCCGCATTCCTTGAAACCAAACTTCAGGTGTTAAGCGCGTTCGCGACGCTGACCGTTGCTGCCGCGCGACGGACCGCCGCGACGGTTGCCGCCATTGCCTTCACGACGCTCGCCACCCTGGGCCTGCTGCGCGCCGCGATCTTCGCCGTGCTTGCGTGCCGGGCGACCGTGCGCGTTGCGGGCGCCGCCGCCGGGATGATGACGGTTGGCGTCGCCATTGGCATGGTTGCCGTGCTGCGGACGCTGCGGCTTGCGAGCCGGACGGAAGTCCGACGCGGCGGCCAGATCATTGTCCGGACCTACCGGCGGCGCGTCCTCGCCACGGCGCTGGCCGCGGAAGTCCTCGTTGCGGGCGGTCTGGCGCTCGGGACGCGGGCGACGTTCCGGGCGGTCGCCCGAACGGTGCTGTTCGCCACGGCCTTCGCCGCTACGACCTTCACCGCCACGACCTTGGCCGCGGTTGCCGCCATTGGCGCGACGCGGAGTCGCATTCATGTTGGTCGGTGCTTCACCACCGGCAACCGTGATGTTGATGTTCATCAGGCGTTCGATGTCGCGCAGCAGGCGGGACTCGTCCGGCGCGCAGAACGCGATCGCGATACCGTCACGACCTGCACGGGCCGTACGGCCGATACGGTGGACATAGGCTTCGGCAACTTCAGGCAGGTCGTAGTTGTAGACATGGCTGACGGCCGGGATGTCGATGCCGCGGGCGGCAACGTCGGTGGCGATCAGCGTCTTGATATCGCCGTCCTTGAAGGCCTTGAGGGCGCGCTCGCGCTGGCCCTGGCTCTTGTTGCCGTGGATCGAGGCAACGGAATAGCCGACATGCTCGAGATGCTTCATCAGCTTCTCGGCACCATGCTTGGTGCGCAGGAAGACGATGGCGCGGCCATCCGGGTTTTCCGTGAGCGACTTCTTCAGGAGATCCGTCTTGTCGTTCTTGCCGTTGACGAAGTGAACGTACTGTTCGACCTTGTCGGCGGCCTTGCCGGGAGGCGTGACTTCGACGGTCACCGGGTTCGTCAGGTATTCGCTGGCGAGATCGGCGATCGACTTCGGCATCGTAGCCGAAAACAGCATCGTCTGGCGCTTCTTCGGCACCATCTTGGCAATCTTGCGCAGGTCGTGCACGAAGCCGAGATCGAGCATCTGGTCGGCTTCGTCGAGAACGAGGTAACGCACGGCGGTCAGGCTGATGGCGCGGCGATTGACGAGATCGAGGAGGCGGCCGGGCGTGGCAACGAGGATGTCGGTGCCTTTTTCAAGCTGCAGCTGCTGCTTGTTGATCGATACGCCGCCGACGACGAGGTTGATGCGCAGGTGCGACTTGCGCAGGAAGTTCTTCAGGTTGGTAGCGATCTGGTTCACCAGTTCGCGGGTCGGGGCGAGGATGAGCGTACGGGTGGTACGGTTGTCCGGGCGCCGTTCTTCAGGGAGGAGCTTTTCGATGAGCGGCAGGCCGAACGCGGCGGTCTTGCCGGTGCCGGTCTGGGCGAGGCCGATAAGGTCGCGGCCTTCGAGGAGAAGCGGGATCGCCTTTTCCTGGATGGGGGTCGGCGTTTCGATGCCGAGCTGGAACAGGGTGGCGACGATCGGCTTGGAAACACCAAGCGATTCAAAATTGGTCAAGTCATAACCTTTTTAGGGCGCGCCAAAACAAATCCGCCGGATCGCGTAAGTGCAGTCCGGTGTCATTCTGGCGTCAAGAACCCCGCGTGAAGTGGGAACTTGTCTTGTTGGAAAAAGCTTTCCAGCGCTTCTGCCGCGTCTTGGGGTGCGGCATGTATGAAATGCGCTTTTGTCCTTCTTCCTGCATCCTATTTGCTGGCAGGGGCACGCTCACGCGGCGGCCGGAAGGTGAAAGCTGCCGCGCATTTGGTCCTATTCGAGCCGAATGTCAAGAGCGCGCGTCTATTTTCGGCAATCCGTGGCTGAAAACCTTCGCGAATTAATCGCTCAGAAATCGGTGGCCACGCCGCCTTCTGCTTTCCTCCGCGCAACGAAGGCGTCGAGTTCTTCTTCGACCGCCGGATCGAGCGGTGGGCGCTCGTAGCGGGCGAGCGTTTCCTTGTAGATCCGGTTGGCGTGATCGTAGGTTGTCGGACGGCCGGCTTCGGTCCAGCTTTCGAAGTTGCGCCAGTCGGAGAGGATCGGCGAATAGAAGGCGTTCTCGTAACGCGCCAGCGTATGCGGCGTGCCGAAGAAGTGGCCGCCCGGACCGACATCGCGTACGGCGTCGAGCGCCAGCGCGTCGGGGCTGACGTCGAGGGGTGTCAGAAACTCCGCGACCATCTGCAACAGGTCGACGTCGAGGATGAACTTTTCAAATGAGGCAGTCAGCCCGCCCTCGGTCCATCCGGCCGCGTGCATGATGAAGTTGCCGCCGCCTTGGGTGAGCGCCCAGAGCGACAGGGCCGATTCGTAAGCCGCCTGTGCGTCGAGGGTATTGGCGGCGTTGGTGTTGGAGGTGCGGTAGGGCACGCCGTAGCGGCGCGCGAGCTGGCCGCCGGCGATGACGGCCTTCATATATTCCGGCGTTCCGAAAGCCGGCGCGCCGGTCTTCATGTCGACGTTGGAGGTGAAGCCGCCGTACATAACCGGCGCTCCGCGGCGCACCATCTGCGTAAAGGCGATGCCGCACAGCGCTTCGGCGTTCTGCTGCACCAGCGCGCCGGCGATGGTGACGGGCGCCATGGCGCCGGCGAGCGTGAACGGCGTGATGACCACCACCTGATTGCGCGACGACATTTCGATGATGCCTTGCAGCATCGGCCCGTCCAGGCGGAGCGGCGAGGAAGAGTTGATGATGGTGAAGAGCGACGGCTCTTGCTCCATCTGCTCCATGGAGATGCCACGCCCGATGCGGGCGATCTCGATGCCGTCCACATTGCGCTGCTTGCCGAGCGAGTAGCAGTGAAAGGCCTTGTCGGTCAGCTTGACCAGATCGGACAGGCAGTCGAGATGGCGAACCGAGGCGTGGATGTCGACAGGCTCGACCGGATAGCCGCCGGTCAGGTGAACGACATCATAGGATTGCGCGAGCTTGACGAGCTTGCGGTAATCTTCCTGGTTGCCGGTGCGGCGGCCGCCGTCGCGATCGGCGACGAAGGGGGCGGATGCGATCTGGGCGAAGACCAGGTTGTTGGCGCCGATATTGACGTTGCGCACCGGATTGCGGGCATGCAGCGTGAATGTCGAGGGCGCGGACGCCACCAATTCCAGAATGAGCCCACGATCGAAACGAACGCGCTCGGTGCCCGGCGTCACGTCAGCACCGGCAGCCTTCATGCGCTCTCGCGCTTCCGGCAGCAGGATGTCCATTCCGATTTCCTCGAGAATGGTCAGCGAAGCGTTGTGAATGTCCTCAAGGGCATCGGCGGACAGCAGTTCCGTTTTCGGCATGTTATTGACGAGGTTGAGATATTTTCCGCTGCTGGGCTTGCGGCTGCGGTCGGCCCCACGCCCGCCGGCGCGTCGGCGGCGGTCGGCTTGCGCGGGTTCCGCCGTTGCCGTGTCCTCGGGGAGGGCTTTCGAAATGTCGCTCATCGATCCTGATCCGCATTGGTCTCATCCCACGATTCTTGTCAGAACTCCTACCGGCATGCGCATGTCATTGCGACGGCGGACTGGTTATTCTGGGATAGTCGGTGGCCTGATCGCGACGTGGACCGAGAACCCGGACAGGGGATGTCATGGTTAACATCTTGTTAGCGCGCGATTGCTAACCTTGTTGGCTAACCGAAGCATCCTGTCGGAAGCGTTAGAGGGGTCCCGTTGACCGTGCCGGGAGAATTACTCGAATTGGCCTGCCGCCGGATCACCGATCTGGACCGGCCGGCCTATGTCAAGAACAGCGACATGCGCTACGTCGCCGTGAACGACGCCTATGCGCGCTTCTTCGGACGGGACATTTCGGATTTCATCGGCCAGCGAAGTGCTGATCTATTCGATCCAAGCGACGAGCAGGATTGCGAGGACAAGGAACGCCGCGCGCTGATTTTCGGCTCCGAGGAGATCGCGATCCGCTTCGGCGTCCGCGACCACGAGCCGTTCAGACTGCAGATCGAAAGCTTCACGACGTCCGAGCAGCGCAGCTATGTCTTCGGGGTGTTTCTCGACGACCCCGCGGGACACGAGCCGCATCCGGAAAAAGATCAGGCGGCCATGGATCTGGCGCTCCTGCGCGAACGGCTTGAGGGTGTGCCGAATCCGATCGGCGTCTTTGCCGAGGACGGGCGACCGATCGTCGTCAATGCCGCATACCGGGCACAAGGAGAGGGCGGTCCCGCGCGAGCCGCAAAAGCCGCGCCCGAAATCGAAGCGCCGGCTTCCGCCGATGCCGCTCTCCTCGGCTCGTTTTTGGCCGAAAGCGCGTTCGACCTGATGGAGGTCGCCGTCTGCGTCTACAGCGAGAGCGACGAGCTGGTTTACGCCAATGGCGCCTGGCGAGAGATTTACCGGGAGGTCTTTGCGGAAGCACCGATCGGCAAGACGCTGCGCGAAATCTGCGAAAAGATCGCCGCATACCGGCAAGAGCATGATCCCGAGCAATTGCCGTCAGTCGGCTTGACGGCGGAAGCCTGGGTGGAAGGCCGACTGGCCGCGCATCGGCTGCCGTATAGCGAGTTGACCGAACGCTTCCTCAAGGGGCGCTGGCAACGCAGCATCAACAAGCGGATGCCGAACGGCCTTCTGGTCGGTCTGCGCATCGACGTTACGGATCTGAAGGAAAACGAACTTCAGCTCAGAAAGCATATCGAGGAGATAGGGCTCTACCGCACCATCCTGGAGGATCTGCCGAGCGCCGTTTTCATGCGCGACGCAGATCATCGGCTCGTCTATGCGAACGCGGCCTATGAAACGATTACGGGTTTCTCCCGCGCCGATAGCATTGGAAAGACCGAGCACGAGACGTTCAAGGAGGGCGCCGAAAACCACTTCGCCGAAAATGACCGCGCCCTGAACGACGACGGCATGATCGAACGCGAGACCGTGGTCTACGATCCCGAGGGCGTTGCCCACCCGATCATAACCCGCATCCGCGGCGCGACGACGTCCAATTCGCGCTACGTCCTTGGTTCGGTCATGGATATCGCGACCTTGAAGCAGCGGGAAAGGTCGCTGATCGAGGCGCAGGCAAGGGCGGACGCTGTCCACCAGGACCTGAAAAACATCCTGCATTCGATGCCGGTCGGCGTGCTGATGCTCAACGCCGACTACCGCGTCGACTACGCCAACGATTGCTACTACGACATGTGGGGCTTCCCGAAGGAAGACCCGCTGGAAGGAAAGGCGCTGCGCGATCTGTTCGCCGTGCAGCTTGCGCTCGGCCGCTATGGCACGCAGCCCCTCGACGAACTCTATCAGTCGCGACTGCAGTATCTCGCTTCCCTGCCGTCGCAAAGCCAAGGCGAAATAGTCTTTGAGGATGGCAAGGCCCTGGTGATCCACACCCGCCGGATCCCAGAGGGGCGCATGCTTCTGGCCTATATCGACATCACGTCGCTGCGCAAGCGCGAGCGCGAAATCACAGCGGCGCGTGAAGAGCTGGAACAGCTCGGCGAGCTGATGAGCGATACCACGCACGCCATGTCGCAGGGGCTCCTGATCGTTCAGGACGGTACGATCCTGCTTTCCAACGACGCGCTTGCCGAACTGTTGCAAGTGCCCCCGGAGTGCGTTGCAGCCGGCGAGCGCTGGCTCAAGGCGTTCGATCTCTGCGCGGGGCGTGGCGATTTCGGCGACGATCAGGAGTTGCAACCGCGCGCATGGCTCGAAAGCCTGGAGACGCGCAAGCCGATTTCCCAGGTCTTCCGCGTCGCAGGCCTGCGCTGGGTCCAGCTCGAGGGAAGGCTCAGCAACGGCGATCGCTGGGTGTTCGTGCTGACTGATGTCACTGAGATCAAGGAGCGCGGCGAAGAGCTGGAACGGCTTTTGTCCCGCAGCGAAGCAGCCGATAGGGCAAAATCCGAATTCGTCGCCAATATGAGCCACGAGATCCGCACGCCGATGAATGGCGTGTTGGGGATGGCGGAACTATTGGCGAAGACCAACCTGGATGTGCGGCAGAAGACCTTCATCGACGTTATCGTCAAGTCCGGCAACGCCCTTTTGACGATCATCAACGATATACTCGACTTCTCGAAGATCGATGCCGGCCAGATGGTCTTGCGCAAGGTTGCCTTCGATCCGTCCGAGGCGATCGAAGACGTGATGACGCTTCTGGCGTCGCATGCGAACGATAAGGATGTGGAATTGCTCGTGCGCTCCGGGCCTCGCGTTCCCCAGATGGTTCTGGGCGACCCTGGACGCTTCCGCCAGATCGTTACCAATCTCGTCGGCAACGCCATCAAGTTTACCGAACGCGGCCACGTTCTCGTCGGCATGTCCTATGACAGCCCCGAAAACGGCGAGGCGATCTTGACGCTGAGCGTCGAGGATACCGGCATCGGCATCCCCGCCGACACGATCGAAACGATCTTCGACAAGTTTTTCCAGGCGGACTCCTCGTCGACCAGGCGTCATGAAGGAACGGGCCTCGGGCTCGCCATTACCGCCGGCTTGGTCGATCTTTTCGGGGGCTGCGTGACGGTGACGAGCGAAGTGGGCAAGGGCTCGGTCTTCACGCTGCAGCTGCCGTTGCCGCAGTCAGGTGCCGACAAGCCGAAGTCCGTTCCGATGAACGTGCTTGGAGCGCGCGTCCTCGTTATCGACGACAATAACATCAACCGGAAGATATTGTCGGAACAGCTCAAAATGTGGGGTTTCGACGGCGTGGCCGCGGAAGACGGTCCGACGGGCCTGGCGATCCTGGATGCCGCCTTCTCCATGGGTGTCGAGGTCGATGCCGTGATCCTCGACTATCACATGCCCGGCATGAACGGGACCGCCGTCGCTCGCGCGATCCTGGAGGACAGCCGCTTCGACGGCGTTTCGCTGATCTTCCTGACGTCCATGGACGTGGCCATCAACGATCGGGAATTCGCTCTTCTCAGCGGGCAGGCGCACCTCACGAAGCCGGCGCGCTCCAACGTCCTGCGCAGCACGGTGATCGAGGTCGTCCGCGCGGCGCGAAGCCGCCGCGCCATGGGCGTCGGACGCGAGCGCGACATGGTCGATCAGGCCCGCCTGGGTCCTCCGCCTGGGGCAGCTGTCAGCGAGCCCGCGCGTGCGCTTGCGCAAAAGCCGGCAGCCACCGTCGATATTCTCGTGGCCGAGGACAACGAAGTAAACCAGATCGTCTTCACGCAGATCCTGCAGTCGATGGGACGCACGTTCGCGGTCGTCGAGAACGGCCAGAAAGCCGTTGATGCGTGGCGGGAACTACAGCCTCTGGTGATCATGATGGACGTGTCCATGCCTGTCATGAACGGGCACGAGGCAGCCCGCACCATCCGCCGGATGGAAATCGAGGAAGGGATCGCCTGGCATACGCCCATCATCGGCGTCACCGCCCATGCGCTCGATAGCGACCGCGACATGTGCTTCGACGCGGGCATGGACGACTACATGTCGAAGCCGATCAGCCCCGAGCTTCTGGAAGCGAAAATCGAGCGCTGGCTTGACGACGCCGTTGCAATGGCCGGCCTGTCAAACGGCTGAGATCGGCTTGACGCCGCAGAGCATCTCCCGCTTTCCGGCGAAGCCCTTGCGCCGTTCGACCGCAAAGCCCGCGGCCTGGAGGTTGCGGCGCACGAAGCCGGCCGCCGCATAGGTGGCAAACGTGCCGCCTGGGGACGACTTCTCCGCGACGAGCTGCATCAATTCCGCCGACCACATGTCGCCGTTGCGCGATGGCGCAAAACCGTCGAGATACCATGCGTCGAAGCCGCCACCGGCGCCGGCGACGCCATCGAGGGCCGGCCCGCAGACGACGGTGAGCTGCGTCTCGTCATCGACAGCAAGCCTGACCGTGCCGGCTGGCGTGTCCGGCCATATCGTCGTCAGCGCCCGCCGTTCGGCATCGATTTCCGGCCAGTGGGACAGCGCCCGGTCGATATCGACGCCACGCATCGGATAAAGTTCGAAGGACGTGAAATGGAGACGTGCTCCCGGCTGGCGGTGGAGCTTCCAGTGTCGCCAGGTCTCGCAGAAATTCAGGCCGGTTCCAAAACCGAGTTCGCCGATGCGGAAAATGTCTTTGTCTCCCCAGCGCTCCGGCAAACCATTGCCAGCGAGAAAGACGTGGCCGCATTCGAGGCGGCCATCGGTCTGGCAATAAAAATGGTCGCCAAAGGCTTGGGAATAGGGCATATCGCCGTCGCGCCATTCGAGAGGCGGAGCGGCGGCGTTCTTTTCAGGATCTGTGTCTGTCATGGGAAAAGGCGATAATCCGGTCGCGTCCGCCGGTCAATCTTATGCGGAATTGCTGATCGTCGGCGGCGGTATCATGGGCTTGTGGGCAGCCGTTCACGCGGAGCGTCTCGGCATTGATACGGTTCTGGTCGAGGCGGGACGGCTGGGCGAAGGGGCAAGCGGCGGCCTGCTCGGCGCGCTGATGCCGCACATGCCCGACCGCTGGTCCGACAAGAAGCAGTTTCAGTTCGATGCGCTCGTAGCGCTCGAGCGCGAGATTGAGACGCTGGAGGCCGCAACCGGGCTGTCGGCCGGCTATCGCCGCTCCGGGCGACTGATACCACTTCCCAAGCCGCATCTGCGCACCATCGCGCTCGGTCATGAACGCGATGCCGAGGCGCATTGGCGCAGCGGCGCGCGGCGTTTTTCCTGGAACGTGGTCGATCAGCCCCCGACAGCGGACTGGATCGATCCCTCGAGCGGCGGCAGCGGCTTTGTCCATGAAACACTTGCCGCCCGCGTCGCCCCGCGCTCCGTGATCGCTGTTCTCTCGGCCTTCCTGCAAGCTGCGCGGCATGTGCGCGTAGCCGAGGGCGTCGCGGTAAGCGCGGTCGATCCGCCGCATGGGATTGCGCAAAGCAGTGCCGGCGACATCCGCTTCCGCCGTTGCATCGTCTCGGCGGGACACCGATCCTTTCCGCTGCTCGAAGGGTTGACATCAGGTCTCGGCATGCCGCTCGGCCAGCCGGTCAAGGGTCAGGCCGCGCTCCTGAAGGCCGATGTCGATCCGGACTTGCCGGTGATCTTTCGCGGCGGCCTTTACATCGTGCCGCATGAGGGCGGAACGGTGGCCGTCGGCAGCACCAGCGAGGACCGTTTCGACGATCCGGCGGCAACCGATCCTCAGCTCGATACGCTGTTGGCAGCGGCGGCGGCGCTGGCGCCGAGCCTTGCCGGTGCCGAGGTCGTCGAGCGCTGGGCGGGCTTGCGGCCAAAGGCGATCGATCGCGATCCGATGGTCGGCTCCCATCCCGAGCATTCAAGTATCATTGCGTTGACCGGCGGCTTCAAGGTGAGCTTCGGACTGGCGCACCGTCTGGCCGAGTTCGCGGTGCGCGAGGCGATGGCCGCGCCTTCCTTCGAACTTCCGACGAGCTTTGCCCTCTCAAGCCATATTGCCGTGGCTTCGCGCCTTTAGCCTCGGCGCCGCGTCGTTAATCTGTCACGCAAATCACCTATCCCATGCCTGTTGCGCCGGTGCCGGTTAGCCGTTGGAAGGCCTGTGAGGGAGGTAGAATGCGCTACGCGATCTGCTTTACGCCGCCCGCGAGTGATCCGCTGACACTGGCCGCCGCCGAGTGGCTCGGACGTAGCGTCTTTTCCGGCGAGACCGCCGAGCGGCCGCCAATTCGCGGTCTCGGTATTCAGGAAATTGCCTTCTATACCGCCATGCCACGCCGCTATGGCTTCAGCGGCATGCTGAAGGCGCCTTTCCGCCTGCGGGAGGATTGTTCCGAGGCGCAGCTGCTACGCGACCTCATGCATTTCTCCGGCACGTTTTCCCCGTTCACCATGCCGCCGCTTGGGGTCGCCCGGATCGATGACCTCTTTGGCCTTGCGCCGACCAATCCATGCGGCGACCTCGATGCCCTTGCCGCAACCGTCGTCCAGCACTTCGACCGTTACCGTGCGCCGCTCAGCGAGGCGGAGCTCGAGCGTTGCGATCCGGACGCCCTTTCCGGTCTGCAGTTTACCAACCTCTTTCGCTGGGGTTGCCCCAACGTCATGGGGCAATACCGCTTCCACATGCCGTTGACTGGGCCTGTGGCGCAAAGGGACGCGACAAGGATCGAGCATGCCCTGAAGTCGTGGTTCGCGGCCCTCCTCACGCAACCCGTCACCTTCGGCAATATTGCGCTGATGGTAGAGGTAGGGGCGGGCGGTCCGTTCCGCGTTCATTCGTTGCATCCACTCGGCAAGGTCGGCGCCCGCAGGATTGCATAAGTTCCAGCGGGAGTTGCGGGCGGTAACGGCTTGCACCGAAACGGAAATCGGAGCGCAAATTTCCGTCTCGACAAGCTTGCGCGCGATGCTTACCGTCTCGAAAGTTTCGAGAAGGTGATCCGATGCATTCCGATACCTATCCGCGTGACCTGGTTGGCTATGGGCGCAATACGCCCGATCCGAAATGGCCGGGCGACGCCCGCGTCGCCGTACAATTCGTGATCAACTACGAGGAAGGCGGGGAAAGCTCCATCCTCGACGGCGATCCGGCCTCGGAAAACCTGCTGTCGGAAATCGTCGGGGCGCAACCCTGGCCGAACCAGCGCAACCTTAATATGGAATCGATTTACGAATACGGATCGCGCGCCGGCTTCTGGCGCTTGTGGCGGCTGTTCACGGAGCTCAAGGTTCCAGCAACCGTGTACGGCGTGACGCTTGCGATGGCACGCAATCGCGAGGCCGTTGCGGCCATGAAGGAGGCCGGCTGGGAGATCGCGAGCCACGGCTATCGCTGGCTCGAATACAAGGATTTCCCGGAGGAACTTGAGCGTCAGCACATTCTGGAAGCGGTGCGCCTGCACACCGAACTGACCGGCGAGCGCCCCTATGGCATGTATCAGGGCAAGCCCTCGGACAACACCCTGCGGCTGGTCATGGAAGAGGGCGGCTTCCTCTATTCCTCCGATTCCTATGCCGACGATCTGCCCTACTGGGTCAAGGGGGTCGACGGCAATCCGTTCCTGATCATCCCCTACACGCTCGAGACCAATGACATGCGGTTCGCCACGCCGCAGGGCTTCAACTCCGGCGACCAGTTCTTCACCTACCTGAAAGACGCCTTCGACACGCTCTACGAGGAGGGCAAGGAGGGCAGCCCGAAGATGATGTCGGTCGGCCTGCATTGCCGGCTAGTGGGCAGGCCCGGCCGGATCGCGGCGCTCAGGCGCTTCATCGAATATACGCAGAAGCACGACAAGGTATGGACACCTCGGCGCGTCGAGATCGCGCGCCACTGGCACCAGCACCACAAACCGGGGGCGGTCTGATGACGCGCGACGAGTTTGTGCAGCGCTTCGGCGGCGTCTTCGAACATTCGCCCTTCATTGCCGAACGCGCCTATGATGGCGGCGAAATCCGTGAACAGCTGACGTCAGGCGGCACACACACAGCGCTTGCGCGCGCGTTTCGCGCTGCGAGTCCCGAAGAACGGCTGGGCGTGCTTCGCGCCCATCCCGATCTTGCCGGACGGCTTGCCATTGCCGGCGAACTGACTGAGGACAGCCGCAAGGAGCAGGCAGGCGCGGGCCTCGATCGGCTCAGCCCTGAAGAACATGCGCGATTTACCGAACTTAACGCCGCCTATGTGACCAAATTCGGCTTTCCCTTCATCATCGCGGTCAAGGGACTGAACAGGCAGGATATTCTTGTCGCGTTCGAGCAGCGGCTCGGCAATGGTCGTGACGAGGAATTTGCCACAGCCGCCGCGCAGGTCGAAAAGATCGCCCTTTTGCGCCTGCAAGCAATGCTTCCTGAGAGTTGAGCGACCGGTCTTGCCAGCCATCCCGAAGCGTGAGTTCTTTTCAGCGCTTCACCGCTCGCCTATAGTCTCAGGCATAGGGAGCGGCGAGGCGATGAGATCGTCGGAAGTGCTGGAAAAGAACAGGCAGGCGATCCGCGAGGCAACGACACGCTTCAAGGCGGCGAACCCGCGCGTCGGCCTGCTGGAGGAATTGCAGGAATTGATGGACGGGACGGGGATTCATCTTTTGACGCCCGGTGACCTTCCGGAAAGAATCCGTGGGCGCGTGCTGCGGGAAGCAAAGCCGATATGAATTTCGACCGAATTCCGCACCTGCTCCAGCGCATGTATCAGGCTGCGTCCGAAGCGCACTCGATGATCGAGAAAGTTGACAAGGAGGCGTTTCGGCAGGACATGGTCCTTCAGCGAGCGGTCGGAATGAGCCTTCTCATGGCTTCCGAAATTGCCACCCAGCTCCTGACGCACTATCCCGAATTCACCGCTGAACATCCGGAATTTCCATGGGAGGCGATGCGGGGTATGCGAAACCGGATTGCGAATGAATATTTCGATATCGATCCGGAGCGGGTATGGGAGGCCGCCAGGAACGATGTCCCCGACCTTCTGGCCAGGCTCGATCTCGTCCGCCACTGGCGGGCGGAGGGCGAATGAGCCGTGTCTGAATTTCTTCATATCCGTCCCCTGACGCAATCGGCCTTTGCTTCGTTCGGCGAGGTCATCGAGGCCGATCCGGCGCGCATGCGGTTGATCAACGGCGGCACCACCGAGCGTTTTCATGCCTTGGCGGCGGCGGAGGCCGCGGGCGAGGGCGCCCGCGTCGTCATCAACCTCTTCCGGGGGCAGCCGCGCGTATTTCCGTACGCGGTCAATATGATGGAGCGCCATCCGCTCGGCAGCCAGAGCTTTTCGCCGCTCTCGGGCCGGCCCTATCTCGTCGTCGTCTCCAAGGACGAAGCGGGAAGACCCGGGCCGCCGCAGGTCTTTCTTGCGCGCGGCGATCAGGGCGTGAACTATCGCCGCAACGTCTGGCACCACCCGCTGATGTCGCTTGATGCGCCGAGCGATTTTCTTGTGGTCGACCGCGACGGGCCGGGCAACAATCTGGAAGAGTTTTTCTTCGACACCCCCTTCATCATCGGAGCGCCGGCGCCATGACAGGTCTTACCACGCACGTCCTCGATACCGCTTCCGGCAAGCCTGCCGAGGCGATGAGGATCGACCTCTACCGGATCGAAGGCGAGGGTCGCACCCATCTCAAGACGGTGAGGACGAACGCCGATGGCCGGGTCGACGGCGGACCGCTTCTCGTCGGGGATATGTTCGCCGCCGGCACCTACGAACTGATTTTCCATGCCGGCGACTATCTCAGGGCGAGTGGCATCAAACTGCCCGACCCCGCCTTCCTTGAGGTTGTCCCGATCCGCTTCGGCATCGCCGACACGGCGGCGCATTATCATGTGCCGCTGCTGATCTCACCCTACGGCTATTCGACCTACCGAGGGAGTTGAACCGAGGGCTCGCGACCGTCGTTTCGCTACTGACGTCCCGCGATGATCGACGAATTGACGTCGTTAATGTCGCGCTTGCCGCAGAGCGCCATGGTGATGTCCATCTCCTTGCGGATGATGCCGAGTGCGAGGCTGACGCCTTCCTTGCCCATGGCGCCGAGGCCGTAGAGGAAGGGGCGGCCGATGAAGGTGCCTTTGGCGCCGAGCGCGACCGCTTTCAGCACGTCCTGTCCCGAGCGAATGCCGCCGTCGAGATGCACCTCGACCTTGTCGCCGACCGCATCGACGATCCTCGGCAGCATGCTGATCGAGGAGGGCGCACCGTCGAGCTGGCGGCCGCCGTGGTTCGATACGATGATGGCGTCGGCGCCGGTCCTTGCGGCGGCCTCAGCGTCTTCCACGTCGAGAATGCCCTTGATGATCAGTGGGCCGCCCCAGCGTTCCTTGATCCAGGCGACGTCGTCCCACGACAGCTGCGGGTCGAACTGTTCGGCCGTCCAGGACGACAGCGAGGAGAGATCGGAGACGTTCTTCGCATGGCCGACGATGTTGCCGAAGCTGCGGCGCTTGGTCTGCAGCATGCCCATGCACCAGGCAGGCCGCGTCGCCATCTGCCAGATGTGCTTGGGCGTGAATTTCGGTGGCGCGGAGAGGCCGTTGCGCAAATCCTTGTGTCGCTGTCCGAGGATCTGCAGGTCCGCCGTCAGTACCAGAGCGGAGCATTTCGCCGCCTTGGCGCGGTCAATCAGGTTGGCGACGAAATCACGGTCCTTCATGACGTAGAGTTGGAACCAGAAGGGTTTGGTCGTCACCGAGGCCACGTCTTCGATCGAGCATATGCTCATGGTCGAGAGCGTGAAGGGGATTCCGAACTCCTCGGCCGCGCGCGCCGCCAGCATTTCGCCGTCGGCATGCTGCATGCCGGTGAGGCCCGTCGGCGCCAGTGCCACCGGCATCGATACCCGTTGCCCGACCATGGTCGTTTCCAGCGAGCGGTTCGTCATGTCGACGAGCACGCGCTGGCGCAGTTTGATATCGGCGAAGTCCCGCTCATTGGCGTTGTAGGTCGACTCCGTCCAGGCGCCCGAATCGGCATAGTCGAAGAACATCTTTGGTACGCGGCGTTGGGCAAGGCGCTTGAGATCGGCGATGGTGAGCGGAGTGGCCATGGTCTGGATGCCTTCACATGTGAATGTCATATTTGCTTATAAGGCAATGGCTCGACAATTGGAATCCTTTTCATGCCTTCAGGCAACAAGAAGGAAACGACTGCCGCGCGGCCCTCTTCAAGCGCGCCGCGAGCCTGCGCGACCTCGGTCGATGAAAACTCCCCAGCAATCGATCGAACTATGCCGATCCGCAAAATCTCTAGCAACGTATTTGTTGAGTGCGGGCGATTCTAGGAACAGGCGGGCCGGCGGCCAAAAAAATCGACTGGAGATGTCGAAATGCCGATGCCCCGCGCGTCTTTGAGAGGTGAGGGCATGGCAAGGCGCCAGGTCCATGGAACAGGGTGGCCCCACCCTTCGAAGCCGGCGCGGCGCGGCCGCTGCAACGCGATCGAATGTGGTGCATAGTCGCCTGCAAGGGAGGATGGATGAGCATGACAGTTCCCTATCGATGGGTGATCGTCGCCGTGGGCGCGTTGATGACCTGCGTCGCCATGGGCGCGATGTTTTCGCTGGCGATCTTCCAGCAGCCGATTGCGGCAGCGACGGGTTGGTCGCATCTGGGCATTTCGAGCGCCATGACGCTGAATTTCATTGTGATGGGTCTCGGCGGCTTCATGTGGGGCATGTTGAGCGACCGTTTCGGGCCGCGCGTCGTCGTATTGATCGGCGCCGTCATCCTCGGCATTGCGCTGGTGGTCGCGAGCCGGGCCGTTTCCCTGCTGCAGTTCCAGCTCGCCTACGGCGTCTTGGTCGGGCTTGCCGCCAGTGCCTTCTTCGCACCGATGATCGCCGCAACGACCGCCTGGTTCGACACAAATCGCGGCCTTGCCGTCTCGTTGGTCACGGTCGG
Organism: Rhizobium sp. RAF56; assembly: GCF_052113965.1. Taxonomy (NCBI): domain Bacteria; kingdom Pseudomonadati; phylum Pseudomonadota; class Alphaproteobacteria; order Hyphomicrobiales; family Rhizobiaceae; genus Rhizobium; species Rhizobium sp. RAF56. Next base: position 64,285 of record NZ_JBFRDU010000002.1, on the reverse strand, counting down.
CATCGGCGTGGCGCCGATGACGATCTCGCCGCTCGCCCGCTGGCTGATCACCGCCTACGACTGGCGCATGGCCATGCTGATCATCGGTATCGGCGCCTGGGCGCTGCTCTTGCCTTCGGCGTTTCTGGTTCGCATGCCGGCGGGCGGCGCGACGGGCTCCGGCGTCGATCACTCATCGCACAATGAACGGCCGTCGCTTTCGCGCGTCTTCCGCTCGCCGCAATTCCTGGTGCTCGGCTTTACCTTCTTTGCCTGCTGTGCGGCCCATTCCGGGCCGATCTTCCACATGGTCAGCTATGCCACGATCTGTGGTGTGGCGCCGATGGCGGCCGTCAGCATCTATAGCGTCGAGGGTCTTGCAGGATTGGGCGGTCGGCTGGTCTATGGCGCCGCGGCCGACAGGTTCGGCGTCAAGCCGGTGCTGGTCATCGGCCTGCTCGTCCAGGCGATCGTGCTCTCGCTCTATCTCTTCGCTCACGAGCTCACGCAGTTCTATGCTCTGGCCATGATTTTCGGGAGCGCCTATGGCGGGGTCATGCCGCTCTATGCCGTGCTGGCGCACGAATATTTCGGCCCGCGTATCATCGGCACGGTGTTCGGCGCGGCGACGATGCTCTCCAGCATTGGCATGGCCTTCGGCCCCCTGATCGGCGGCTGGATCTACGACACCTATGCCAGCTATTCCTGGCTGTTTATCGGCTCTGCGCTCGTAGGCCTCGGTGCAGCCGCGATCGCGCTCGCCTTCCCGCCCTTGCCGGCGAGGAAGGGTGAGGCGGCGCTGCAGGGGTCGTGAAGCGTGACACGCTGTCCCAGTGGCCGGTGAGTATCAGAGGGCAGTCTTTACTGCCTTGCCCGCCACATAGGTTTCCGCCACGGCGCGGTCGTCGCCCATGGTTTGGAGCAGGAAGAGTTCTTCCGGCAGCGTCTTCACAACCTCCATCTTCAGCGCCATCGCAGGTGTCGCGGCGGCGTCGAGAACGACGAGATCGGCATCGGTGCCGGGGTCGAGCGTGCCGATGCGGTCGGCAAGCGACAGCGCTTCCGCGTTGCCGAGCGTCATGTGATAGTAACTGTCCAGCGGGTTGAGGCGCTCGCCGAGCAGTTGCTGGATCTTATAGGCCTCGTCCATGGTACGCAGCATCGAATAGCTCGATCCGCCGCCGATATCGGTGGCAACGCCGATGCGCACCGGCTTTTCACGACGAGCGAACGCCTTCAGCGGGAAGAGGCCCGAGCCGAGGAACAGGTTGGAGGTGGGGCAGTGGACGGCAACGGCCCCCGCCTCGCTCATCGCGTCGGCTTCCCGTTCCGACAGGTGGATGCAGTGACCGAAGAGGCTTTTCCTGCCCAGCAGACCGTAGCGGGCATAGATGTCGGTGTAGTCGATCGCCTCGGGATAAAGCTCGCAGGTGAAGGCGATTTCGGCGTGGTTTTCCGAGAGATGCGTCTGGATGTGGAGGTCGGGAAATTCGCGGGCGAGTGTGGCTGCCGCCTCCATCTGCTCGGGCGTCGAGGTGATGGCGAAGCGCGGCGTGATGGCGACGTGGTTGCGGCCCTTGCCGTGCCATTCGGCGATGACCGCGCGGGTTTCGTCGTAGCCCATCTCGGGCGTGTCGAGCAGCCCCTGCGGCGCGTTGCGGTCCATCATCACCTTGCCGCCGACCATGCGCATGTTGCGGCGCAAGGCCTCCGCGAAATAAGCGTCGCCCGAGGCTTTGTGGACCGAGCAATAGGCAACCGCCGTCGTCGTCCCGTGGCGGATCAGTTCGTCGTAGAAATGGGTCGCGATGCGTTCCGCATGGGCGCGCTCCACGAAGCGACATTCCTCGGGGAAGGTGTAGGTGTTCAGCCATTCCAGAAGGTTCGCCGCATAGGAGGCAATCACCTGCATCTGCGGAAAATGCAGATGCGTGTCGATGAGGCCGGGCAGGATGAGATGCGGACGGTGATCAATCTCGATCGTCTCGGCGGGCGCTTTCGCCTTGATCTCCGCATAGGCGCCGCGCGCGACGATGCGGCCATCTTCGATCAGCAGCCCGCCGTTGGTTTCATAGGTATAGCTTCCTGCGTCGGTCAGGCTTTGTGGTGCCCGATTGAAGGAGAGAAGGCGACCGCGCAGGAGTGTGGATGTCATTGAATATTGCCTTGATCTGATGATGCGTCGCGCCCCGGTCGCCCGGACCGCAGCCGTTTTCGGCGCAAGTTGCCCGGCAAGGCGCGCGTCCGACGTAGTAGCACAAGCGGCTTAAGGTGCAGAAGTCTTGTCGCGCGCAATTGCCGCTTGCGCTCAGGGAGCGGGCTTAGCCGCCAGCATCGCGGGCGTGGCCGCGCAGCCGCCAAGCACTCTTTCTTCAAAGGTCAGAAGCGCCTTGTAGGGATAGTGCCGGTCCGACATGTTGTCGGAACAATCGCCTTTCGTCACCGTCACCGTAAACGGCTTTGTGCCGCCGCTGACGGTCCAGGTGGCGCTGCCGCCTTCGAATTTTGGCCCGGCATTGCTGCCTTGAATGTCCTCCTCGCCGGGGCGGCTGAGGGTTACATGTTCGGCGCGGATCGAGACGCCCCAGAACGGCTCGGTTCCGAGCGCATTGAGGTCGCCGCTGAAATCGCCGGTCGCCGCCGTATCGTTCCCCTCCTCGCAGCCGACAAGTGCGGCCGCGAGGAGGAGTGCCCCGCCGGCCATGCTGAGACGCCTGGACTTCATTGCGCCGTACCTCCCGCGACCGCGCTTTCGTACCAGGCGACCAGCAGCTTGCGTTCCTCCGGCGTTACGTCCGTGACGTTGCCGGGCGGCATGGCGTGGCTGCGTCCGGCCTGAATATAGATCTCGCGCGCACGCATGGCGATCTCGCCTTCACTTTCCAGCGTCACGCCCTTCGGCGCCCGCGCGATGCCTTCATATACGGGTTCGGCGGCGTGGCACATCGAACAGCGCGACGAAATCATTTCCTTGACCGCGGGAAAATGTGCGTCCGCGGCGAAAGCCTGAAAGGCGGGGGAGAGCGCCTGCGCGTCCTTCTCTCCGGTCAGCACCTTTGGCACGGTCGAGAGCCAGATGATGACGATGAAGAGGATGACGGTGACGATCCAGGTCCAGGTTGGTCGGCCCTTGCGGGCGTGAGTCGTGTTGAACCAGTGGCGGATGGTGGCACCCATCAGGAAGACCAGCGCCGCGATCACCCAGTTGTAGGCGGTCGCGAACGCCAACGGATAGTGGTTCGACAGCATGAAGAAGATGACTGGCAGCGTCAGGTAGTTGTTATGCAGCGAGCGCTGCTTGGCGATGAAGCCGTATTTCGGGTCGGGCGTGCGCCCCGCGATCAGGTCGGCGACGACGATCTTCTGGTTGGGAATGATGATGAAGAAGACGTTGGCCGACATGATGGTGGCGGTAAACGCACCGAGATGCAGAAAGGCGGCACGGCCGGAAAAGACCTGCGTATAGCCCCAGGCCATGACGACGAGCGCCACATATAGCACGGCCATCAGGGTCCACAGGTGCTTGCCGAGCGGCGATTTGCACAGCAGGTCGTAGATGATCCAGCCGAGCGCCAGCGATGCGATCGAAAGGAAGATAGCGGTGGTTGGGCTGACATCGAGGACATGACGGTCGACGAGGAAGAGGCTGGCGCCACCGTAATAGACGATGCAGAGCATCAGGAAGCCGGAGAGCCAGGTGAAGTAGCTCTCGTATTTGAACCAGGTCAAATGCTCCGGCATCGTGGCCGGCGCCACCAGATATTTCTGGATATGATAGAAGCCGCCGCCATGGACCTGCCACTCTTCGCCGTAGGCGCCGGGGGGGAGATGGGGTCGTTGGACCAGGCCGAGATCGAGCGCTATGAAATAGAAGGAAGAACCGATCCAGGCGATCGCGGTGACGACGTGGAACCAGCGAGCGGCAAAGGCCAGCCACTCCCAGGCGATGGCATATTCGTACATTCAGATCCCCTTTTTGCCTTCTGCCCAACACCTTGCAAAAACTTCGGGCTCTAGGAAAGGGGGGAGTTGGCGCGCCGCGACTTTCCCACGGCCTGCGCACGGGACCTTACGCGATACACGATCCTGTGAATTGTCGATTGGCCGCGAATCCGTAATTCTCGGGTGACCGATGCGCCTTCTCGCCTTGCCGCGATGCTTTGGCGGCATAGATGACTAGAAAGGCGGCCTCGATAGGGGCCGGCGCCGGATGGAGAAGCCTCCACGGCAGCTATCATCGGCGGAGAATTGCCAATGCGCGGTCTTCTGACGCTGGTCGTAATTGCCTTTGCGGGCTCGGTTGCAGCGCACGACGCTCCCACCGGCTGGAGATACGATCCCTATTGCTGCAACGGCGATGGCGTGACCGGCGATTGCCAGATGATCCCGTCACGCACCGTCAAGGTCGTAGAGGGCGGGTTTCAGATTACGCTCGAACCGGGCGATCATCATCTCGCCACCCGCAACCATATTTTCATGATGCCGACGCGAAAGACCATGCGCTCGCCGGACGGAGCCTATCACCTCTGCCTATTCCCCAATGAAAACACGCCACGCTGCTTTTATGCGCCCGACATGGATTTTTGACCCGCCGAGGAGCGCTGTCGAAGACCTCGGAGCGCGACGGGAGAACCGCGCATCAATCCTGCGCAACGCCGAATTCGCCAAGAATCCAGTTGCGAAACGCCTTGATCTTCAGGACGTTTCGCCGGTTTTCCGGGTAGGCGAGCCAATAGTCGCGGCCGTCGGTGCAGGTCAGATCGAACGGCTGGTATAGCCGCCCCGCTGCGACGTCATCTGCGTAGAACTGCGGGGTCAGGATCGCCACGCCCTGGCCGGCCATGGCGGCGCTCGCCGCCAAGGTCTGTGCGCCGAGCAGATTGCGCGGATGTGTGCCAACGGTATCTGCGACCCCGGCAGCGTGGAGCCAGAGGTCCCACCAGGGATCTTCTGGATCGATAATGCGCAGGTTGAGCAGATCGGCTGGCGTCGGAATGCCGCCGGCTGCTTCGGCCAGCTTCGGATGAAGCATCGGGGTGAAGTCGATTTTCATCAATGGATGGGCGCGAAGGCCCGGCCACTCGCCGCGACCGCTTCGGATCGCAACATCGGCCGCTTCCTTCGAAAAGTCGATGAGCGTGTCCGACGTCGTCAGCCGCACGGCGATATTCGGATGATGCATTTGAAACGAACCGATGCAGCGCGCCAGCCAATGAATGGCAAATGTCGGCGTCGTGTGGATGTGGAGCGTGGCTTCCGTATCGTCGCGAACGGAAGCCATCACTTCAGCGAGCATCTCGAATACCTCGGCGATCTTGGGGGCCAGTCGCTTGCCCGTGTCCGTCAGCTCGATCTGGCGGGGGCGTCGCAGGAACAACTGCTCGCCGATGTTCTCTTCCAGCAGCTTTATCTGGTAGCTGACCGCGGTCTGGGTCAAGCCCAGCTCCTCCCCGGCCTTGGTGAAGCTTGCGAGCCGCGCCACCGCCTCGAATACGCGCAGGGCATTCAGCGGGATCTGCCGGGACAGCTTCATGGATAAGCTCTCTTTATGCATGCAGACGATTGTTCGATTGGAATTACAGCATTTTTGGCGGCAAACTGCAACTTGATCTATCAATTGAATTAGAGGTGATGTTATGAACTGCACCGTTGTTGCCGCCGGGGTCGAGGAAAGACAGCCGCTGTTCGTTCGCCTGATGCCGTTGGTCGCCAGCATGCTGAAGCGGCATTTCCGCCCGCACTATAAGCAGTTGGATTTCGAGGCCATGCCGGACCACATGATGCGCGATCTCGGATTTCTCGATGGGAACGATCCGCGCTACGAGGATGAGCGCTGGCGGTAGACGGCAAAGGCCGTCAGGATCTCGGCGGCCGTCAGGGCGGCGATGACTTCGGGCCGCTTGTCCTTGACCACAGCGCCGCCGATCGGCAACGTCAGATGGTCAAGTGCGGCGCCGTCGCCCTCGCGAACGAGCCAGCGGGCAAAGGTCGCCCGCTTCGTTGCCGAACCGATCATGCCGACATAGGCGAGGTCGGTTCGCAGCAATGCCTCGCGTGCGATCATGAAATCGAGCGCATGGTCGTGGGTGAGAATGACGGCAGCGCCACCCGGCTCGATTTCCTTGACGAGCGCTTCCGGCAGGGCGACCAGTCGGGTTTGCGAGCCCGGCGGCAGCGTCTCCAGTTCGTTCGCGCGCGTCTCCACGACGACTGCCCGAACGGGAAGCGGCGCCAGCGCTGCAACCAACGCATGACCGACATGGCCGGCGCCGAAGATGTAGATGTGCGGTCGCACTGCCGCCTCCGCCTCCAGCCGCCTTTCGATGTCCCCGGCAAGCTCAGCGGTTACCTGACGGAAGAGCAACTGCGTGCGTCCGCCGCAGCACTGGCCGATCTCCGGCCCAAGCGGGATGTCCATGACCTCCTGGCCCCCGCCTGAAAGCAGCGCTCGGGCATTGGCAATCGCCATGAACTCGAACTGCCCGCCGCCGATGGTTCCCCAGATCGAAGTTTTCGATACCAGCATGACAGTTCCGGCTTCGCGAGGCGTGGAACCCTGGGCGCGGGCAATCTCGACAGCGATGCATCGTGGATGGGCGGCAAGGAAGGCGCGGAAATCAGCCATGGCCGGTGAGTGCCGCGGCACCCCCCTCTGTCCTGCCGGACATGTCCCCCACAAGGGGGGTGAGCGCTGGGGCTTGCTTCCGCCACTCATTGAGCGTCGGGAGGAAGGTAGGGCGTTCGCGGCCAATCTCCCCCCTTGTTGGGGAGATGTCCCGGAGGGACAGAGGGGGATAGGCCCGCCTTAGCATTTCTCACAGGGCCTTCAGCCGCTCGACCGCCATCAGCACGCGCTCCGGCGTCGCCGGCGCGTCCAGTTGCGGGCAGTGCTTATAGTCGGCGACGCTTGCCACCGCCATTGAGAGCGCCTCCAGCACCGAGATCGCCAGCATGAAGGGCGGTTCGCCGACGGCCTTGGAGCGGCCGATGGTGGGCTCGGCGTTCTCAGCCCATTCCGCCAGCTTGACGTTGAAGATCTTCGGGCGGTCGGAAGCGAGCGGGATCTTGTAGGTCGAGGGTGCGTGCGTGCGCAGCCGCCCCTTGGCATCCCACCACAGTTCCTCCGTCGTCAGCCAGCCCATGCCCTGCACGAAGGCGCCCTCTACCTGGCCGATGTCGATCGCCGGATTGAGCGAGCGGCCGACGTCGTGGAGGATGTCGGCGCGGTCGATCAGATATTCCCCCGTCAGCGTGTCGATCGACACCTCCGAGCAGGCGGCGCCATAGGCGAAATAATAGAAGGGGCTGCCGCGCCCGGCCTTGCGGTCCCAATGGATCTTCGGCGTTTTGTAAAAGCCCGCGGCGGAGAGCTGCACGCGGCCAAAATAGGCCTGGCGAATGAAATCGGGGAAGGGGACTTCCTCATCGCCGACCCGCACCCGGTTCGGCAGAAACTGCACCTCTTGCGCCTCGACGCTCCACTTCTCGGCCGCGAAGGCGACAAGTCGCTCTTTGATCTGGCGTGCCGCGTCGAAGGCGGCCATGCCGTTCAGGTCCGAACCTGAAGAGGCGGCTGTGGCCGAGGTGTTCGGCACCTTGCCCGTCGTCGTCGCGGTGATCTTCACCCGGTCGATGTCGACCTGAAAGGCGTCCGCCAGCACCTGCGCCACCTTGGTGTAGAGCCCCTGGCCCATTTCAGTGCCGCCGTGGTTCAGGTGGATCGAGCCGTCCTGATAGATGTGGACCAGCGCGCCTGCCTGGTTGAAGGCGGTCATGGTGAAGGAGATGCCGAATTTTACCGGCGTCAGCGCGATCCCGCGGCGGATATAGCGGCTGGAGCGGTTGAACTCGATGATTTCCTTGCGCCGCGCCTGATACTCGGCGGAGGTTTCGAGCTCGTCGACGATCCGCGCGATGATGCTGTCCTCCACCTCCTGATGGTAGGGGGTGAGCGTCCGGCCCGATCCCGGCTGGCCATAGAAATTCAGCTTGCGGATATCAAGCGGATCCTTGCCGACCGCATAGGCGACTTCCTCGATCATCCGCTCGGCCCCGAGCATCCCTTGCGGCCCGCCGAACCCACGAAAGGCCGTGTTGGAGACGGTGTGGGTCTTCAGCGGTTTCGACGTCAGATGCACATGCGGGTAGAAATAGCTGGAATCGGCGTGGAAGAGGGCGCGGTCGGTGACCGGGCCTGACAGGTCCGAGGAGAAACCGCAGCGCGCCGCATAGGTGGCGTCGACAGCGTGAATGCGACCCTCTTCGTCGAAGCCGACTTCGTAGTCGACGCGGAAATCGTGGCGCTTGCCGGTCGCCACCATATCCTCGTCGCGGTCCGGGCGGAATTTTATGGCGCGGTTGAGCTTCTTGGCGGCGATGGCGGCGAGTGCGGCGAACTGGTTGCCCTGCGTTTCCTTGCCGCCGAAACCGCCGCCCATGCGTCGCACATTCACCGTCACCGCGTTCGACGGAATATTCAGGACATGGCCGACGATATGCTGGATCTCGCTCGGATGCTGGGTCGATGACCAGACCGTTACCTCGTCGTCCTCGCCGGGGACGGCCATGGCGATGTGGCTTTCGAGATAGAAATGCTCCTGGCCGCCGATGCGCATTTGCCCCTTCAGCTGGCGGGGCGCCTTCGCCATTTCGGTCTCGGGCTCGCCGCGCTTCAGCGTCATCGGCGAGTAGACCAGAGGTTCGCCATTGGCGAGCGCACCGTCGATGTCGCTCCAGTGGGGCAGGTCGCGGTATTCGATCTTCGCAAGCCGCGCGGCGCGGCGTGCTGCGTCGCGGCTTTCCGCGATCACGGCGAAGATCGGCTGGCCGTGGAACTCCACCCTGCTTTCGGCAAGCAGCGGCTCGTCGTGCATGCCGTTGGAGCTGGTGTCGTTGGCGCCGGGCACATCCTTGCCGGTAAAGACCCAGACGACGCCTGGATAAGTTTCGACGGCGGAAAGATCCATGCCGACGATGTCCGCATGGGCGCGGTCCGAAAGGCCGAGCGCGCCGTGCAGGAGGTTTGCCGGCTCCGCAATGTCGTCGATGTAGTCGGCCGCACCCGTCACGTGTTTATGGGCGGAATCGTGTCTGAGCGATCCATGCATGGGACCGTTGATGACGACTTTGGCGCTGTCGAAGGCGGATTTGTCCATCACGCGATTTCCTCGAATCGCCGCAACTCCTGCGGCGCGCCGGCGGTCTCCAGATAAAAACGCGTCAGCAGGTTCTTGGCGGTCAGTTGACGGTATTCGCTCGTTGCGCGCCAGTCGGTAAGCGGCTTGAAGTCGGCGTCGAATGCCGGGCGGGCGGCAAGGACGGTCTCTTCCGTCCAGGGCTTGCCGATCAGTTCCGCCTCGACCGTGCGGGCGCGCTTCGGCGTTGCCGCCATGCCGCCGAAGGCGATGCGGATGTCGGCGACCGCGCCCGACGCGTCTAGCGTCAGGTGGAAGGCGCCGAGTACGGCGGAGATATCCTCATCGCGGCGTTTGGTGATCTTGTAGACAGAAAAGTGGCTGTCCTTTGCGGGGTAGGGCACAAAAACGCTTTCCACGAATTCGTCGCGTTGACGCGCCTGCTTGCCGTAGTCGATGAAGAAATCCTCGAGTGGCATCGCGCGCTGACCGGCGGTCGAACGCAGCTTGACTGTGGCGCCGAGCGCAATCAGCGGCGGCGGCGTATCGCCGATCGGCGAGCCGTTGGCGATGTTGCCGCCGATCGTGCCCATGTTGCGCACCTGGTCGCCGCCGATCCTGTCGATGAGACGTCCGAGCGACGGGATTTTCGCGGCGATCGCCGCAAAGGCTTGGGTATAGGTGACCCCCGCGCCGATGGTGATGCCGTCGTCGCCGGCGGCAAGCGTCTGAAGCTCGGTGAGATGATTGATGAAGACCACGGGATTGAGCGGCCGCATCTGCTTCGTCACCCAGAGCCCGACATCCGTCGCGCCCGCGACCATGGTCGCGGTGGTCTCGTCGGCGAGGATCTGGGCGAGCGCCGTCACGGAGCCCGGAACGATCAGCCGCTCGCCGCCGCTATCGACAACGATCGTCTCGCCGGTCTGCATGGCCCAGAGGCGGGAGATGATGTCGGCCCGCGTCGTTTCCAAGGGATCGAAAAGGGCGCTGGGGCGTGTCAGGCTCACCTGCTCGGCAGCCTTCACGATCGGCTCATATCCGGTGCAGCGACAGAGATTGCCTTGAAGGGCTTTCTCGATTTCGGCACGGCTGGGCTTCTCGTTCGCCAGCCAGAGGCCGTAGAGCGACATGACGATACCGGGTGTGCAGAAGCCGCATTGCGAGCCGTGACAATCGACCATTGCCTGTTGCACCGGGTGCAGCGTGCCGTCCTTGGCGGCCAGATGCTCGATGGTCACGACATGCGCGCCGTTGAGGGAACCGACGAAGCGAATGCAGGCATTGACCGTCTCGTAGCGCAGGGCGCCGTCGACGAGCCGGCCGACGAGCACTGTACAGGCGCCGCAATCGCCCTCCGCGCATCCCTCCTTCGTGCCTCTCAGATGTCGGTTGAGACGCAGGAAGTCGAGGAGCGTCTCGGTCGGGCGCAGGTTCGAAAGCGAGATATCTTCGCCGTTGAGAATAAAGCGGATGGCGTCGTTCATGGGGCTCCCGTCGGTGTTCCTCGCTCAACCGTGTATGGTTATGCCGCAGTCCACCCACCGTCAATCGACACATGCGTGCCGGTCACCTGCCGCGCCTCGTCGCTGGCGAGATAGAGCGCAAGTGCTCCGATTTCCTCGGCCTTGACGAATTCGTGGGTCGGTTGCGCCTTGAGGATGACTTCGGTCTTCACCTGCTCCTCGGTCATGCCGCGGGCGCGCGCCGTATCCGGGATCTGCCGCTCGACGAGTGGGGTCAGCACATAGCCGGGGCAAATGGCATTCACGGTCACGCCGAATTCGGCAAGCTCGAGCGCCGCGGTCTTTGTCAGGCCCAGTATACCATGCTTTGCCGCCACATAGGCGGATTTGAACGGCGAGGCGACGAGGCCGTGGGCCGAAGCGATGTTGACGATCCGGCCATGCTTCTTGGCTTTCATGTGCGGGATCGCGGCCCGCATCGTGTGGAACGAGCTCGACAGGTTGATGGCGATGATCTGGTCCCATTTGTCGATCGGGAAATCCTCGATCTTTTCGACATGCTGGATGCCGGCATTGTTGACGAGCACGTCGACGCCGCCAAACGTCTTTGCCGCGGTCTCGATGAGGTCGGCGATCTCGGCGGGCTTCGTCATATCGGCCGGATGATAGGCCACCTTGCCGCCGCCGATGCCCGCAAGGCGGTCCTTGATCGCCTCGATTTCCTCCGGCTTTCCGAAGCCGTTGATGACGACGTTGTCGCCCTTTTGCGCAAAGGCCGTGGCGATCGCCAGCCCGATGCCGCTTGTGGATCCGGTGACGACGACTGTTCTTGCCATGAAGATCTCCTGAAGGTCGCAGCCGCATCCGGCCGCAATGGGTTGAACAAGGTTATGCGCAAACGAGATGCGCTTGCAACGACAACACTCGACAATGTGCGGGCACGTGCATATATTTGCACAGTGTGGGGCGGTGATGAAGACGAACACGGCAAAGATCCGGCGGAGACTTGAGAGGGATGGCTGGTTCCTTGACCGGCATGGCGCCGGCCACGATGTCTACCGGCATCCGCAGATCGAGGGCATCGTCACATTGCCGCGACACACAACGGTATCGCCTTTGGTCGCCCGTTCCATCGGAAAGAAAGCGGGTTGGGCCGACCAGGCCTAGAAAGGAACTGAGATGGATCGTTATCCCGCAATCGTCGACGGCGAGGTCGGCGCTTATGGCGTCAGCTTCCCGGATATCGATGGCATCGTCGCGATGGGGGAGACGCTGGACGAAGCCATGCTCAATGCCGAGGAAGCCTTGCGCGACTACGCCACCGAGGCCGAGAAGGACGGTTTGGCGCTCGTAAAGCCAACCGCTCCCGAGGAGGTTCCGGTTCCGGAAGGTTGCACCCTTATCAGCGTCCCGCTCATCCGAATCAGTGGGCGCTCGGTCCGAGCCAATATGATGCTCGATGAAGACGTCCTCGCCTTCATCGACAGCGAGGCGCGCCGACGCTCCATGACGCGCACGTCTTACGTGGCCTGGATGACGCGTCGCATCGCTCAAATGGGCGGCTGACCATTTTTGTTTGACAGGCTTTCGCCCGTATTGTTCACCTTTGCACCTAACGGGAGTGGGGAGGACTGAATGAGCGGCTATGTGCTGGCAATAGACCAGGGAACGACGTCGACGCGGGCGATCGTCTTCAACGGGGAGATGAAGGTCGCCGGTGTCGGCCAGGAGGAGTTCCGGCAGATCTATCCTCAGTCCGGCTGGGTTGAGCACGACCCTGAGGAGATTTGGGAGAGCGTGCTCTCGACCGTCCGCAAGGCGATCGCGGCCGCCGGCATCGAGACCCGCCAGCTTGCCGCGATCGGCATCACCAACCAGCGCGAGACGGTGGTGGTCTGGGAGCGGGAGAGCGGTCGCCCGATCGGCAACGCCATCGTCTGGCAGGACCGGCGCACTGCGAATTATTGCGAGAAGCTTAAGCGGCAGGATCTGGAAAAGCTCTTCACCCGGCGCACCGGGCTGCTGCTCGACCCCTATTTTTCCGGCACGAAACTTTCCTGGCTGCTCTCCAACGTCAAGGGCGCGCGGGCGCGCGCCGCCAAGGGCGAACTTTGCTTCGGCACCATCGACACCTACCTTGTCTGGCGGCTGACGGGGGGCAAAAGCTTCGTAACCGATGCGACCAACGCATCGAGGACGCTGATGTACAATATCGGCGCCAATGCCTGGGACGAGGACCTGCTCGACATCCTGCGCGTGCCGTCGGCGATGCTGCCGGAGGTCAAGGATTGCGCCGCCGAATTCGGCGTCACGGACGAGGGCGTTTTCGGCGCGGCGATCCCTATCCTCGGCGTCGCCGGCGACCAGCAGGCGGCAACGATAGGCCAGGCCTGCTTCGAGCGCGGCATGATGAAATCGACCTACGGCACCGGCTGCTTTGCGCTGCTCAACACCGGCGCGGATATGGTGCGCTCGAAGAACCGCCTGTTGACCACGATCGCCTACCGGATGAACGGCAAGACCACCTATGCACTGGAAGGCTCGATCTTCATTGCCGGCGCTGCCGTGCAATGGCTGCGCGACGGCTTGAAGATGATCGAGCGCGCCAGCGATTCCGGGGAGTTGGCGGCGAAAGCGGATGAAACGCAAGAGGTCTATCTGGTGCCGGCCTTCACCGGCCTCGGCGCCCCCCATTGGGACGCCAACGCCCGCGGCGCGCTCTTCGGCATGACCCGCAACACGGGGCCGGCGGAATTCGCTCGCGCCGCGCTGGAAGCGGTCTGCTACCAGACGCGCGACTTGCTGGAGGCCATGCACAAGGACTGGAAAAACGGCGAAGACTCGACCGTGCTGCGCGTCGATGGCGGCATGGTCGCCTCCGATTGGACGATGCAACGGCTTGCCGATCTGCTCGACGCACCCGTCGATCGCCCTACCATCCTGGAAACCACCGCACTCGGCGCCGCTTGGCTCGCCGGCAGCCGCGCCGGCGTCTGGCCCGGCCAGGAGGAATTTGCGCGCTCCTGGGCTCGCGATCGCCGCTTCGAGCCTGAAATGGACGAGAAGCTGCGAACCACCAAGCTGAAGGGCTGGCGCAACGCCGTGAAGCGGACGCTGTCCGAGGGGTAAGGGGTGCCGCCGCCCGGAGGAGGCTGACGATCTCACGCTTGACCGTTTCCGTTTTTCTTCTTGTCGCCAGTCTCCAAAGCCCTCATGAAAATTCCTGCTGCGCGGTGTCGGTTTGCGCGCTACCTCTTCGTCTTCAAGTTCAGATGGAGAATCCGATGCTCTACGCAATTCTTTGCTACAACGACGAAAATGCCGTCTTCTCCTGGTCGAAGGAGGAGGAAGCCGCCACCATGGCGCGGCTGCATGCGGTCGAGAAGACGCTAGCCGACAAGGGCAAGCTCGGGCCGGTGGCGCGGCTGATGCCGACGACGGCGGCGACCACCTTGCGAAAAGGCAAGGACGAGCCGTTGATCCTCGACGGTCCCTTCGCCGAGACGAAGGAACAATTCCTCGGCTTCTTCGTCTGCGATTTCGAAACGCTCGACGAGGCGCTCGCCTTTTCGAAGGAACTTGCGATCGCCAATCCTGGCGCCGGCGCCTACGAGATCCGGCCGCTCTACGTGTTCCGGCCGGGAGCGATCTCTTCATGACCGACATTGCCTGGATCGAGTTCGCGCTGACGTCCGCCCGCCCGCAGGCGCTGGGTGCGTTGCTCAGGTATTTCCGCGATCTCGACATCGCCGAGGAGGCGTTTCAGGAGGCCTGCCTGAGGGCGCTGAAGACCTGGCCGGACAAGGGGCCGCCGCGCGATCCCGTGGCCTGGCTGATCTTCGTCGGACGCAACAGCGGCATCGACGTCGTGCGCCGGCGGGCGAAGACGGAGGCGCTGCCGGAAGAGGCGGCCTACTCCGATACAGGCGATGCCGAGACCGACATGGCCGATCGCCTGGATGGTTCCAACTATCGCGACGACATCCTGCGGCTGCTGTTCATCTGTTGCCATCCCGATCTTCCGGCGACGCAGCAAATTGCTCTGGCCCTCCGGATCGTCTCCGGCCTTTCGGTGCAGCAGATCGCCCGTGCCTTCCTTGTCGGCGACAGTGCCATGGAGCAGCGCATCACCCGCGCCAAGGCACGCGTGGCTGCCGCCGGCATCGCCTTCGAAACGCCGGGCGCGGTCGAGCGGGCAGAGCGCCTGACGATCGTCTCGGCCATGGTCTATCTTGTCTTCAACGAAGGTTATTCCGCAGCCGGCGCGGGTGGCGATGCCGCAAGGTTTTCGACGGAAGCGATCAGGCTCGGCCGGCTGCTGTTGCGGATCTTTCCGAGCGAGCCGGAAACGATGGGACTGCTGGCGCTGATGCTTTTGCAGCAGGCGCGCGCACCGGCGCGCTTCGACGCGGACGGACAGATCGTTCTCCTCGAAGACCAGAACCGCGCGCTCTGGGACCGGAACCTGATCAACGAGGCACTGGCGCTACTCGACAAGGCGATCCGGCATCGGCGGCCGGGTCCTTATCAGGTCCAGGCGGCGGTCGCGGCATTGCATGCGCGCGCCGCGCGCGCCGAAGAGACCGACTGGCGGGAGATCGAGCTTCTCTATCGAACGCTGGAGGCGATGCAGCCTTCGCCGGTCGTGACGCTCAATCGCGCGGTCGCCATCGCCAAGGTGAACGGGGCGAGCGAGGCCCTGGCAGTCGTCGAGCCGCTGGCCGGCAGGCTCGGCAATTATTTCTATTTCCACGGCCTGCGCGGCGGACTGCTGATGCGGGTCGGTCGCAACGCCGAGGCCCGCGAGGCTTTCGACAGAGCGATCGCGTTGGCGAACTCGCCGGCGGAAGCCGCCCACATCCGCTTGCAGCTGGACCGGCTTAAGGAAGACGCCTTGCCACCATCGGCGCAAAAATAAACGCGGCCGGTGTCGGTATGGTGAGACGCTCCACGTTCTTGGAATAACAGATGCAGCAACGCCTCGCTGCGACAATCTAGGGAAGGAAGACATCATGACCGCCGATACCGCAAAGCCCGAACATGTCCTCGAACTGGTGCGCGAGATTAACGCGCCGCGTGAGAAGATCTTCCGCGCCTGGACCGAGCCGGCGCTGCTCAAGCAATGGTTCACGCCACGCCCATGGACGGTCAGCGTTGCCGAGATGGACGTGCGCGTCGGCGGATCCAGCCTCATCGTCATGAACGGGCCGAACGGCGAGGAATTCCCCAACCGTGGCATCTATCTCGAAATCGTGCCCAACGAGAAGATCGTGTTCACCGATGCCTATACCAGCGCCTGGGTGCCCTCCGCGAAGCCCTTCTTCACCGGCATCATCGTGCTCGACGACATCGGCGGCGGGCGGACGCGCTATACCGCGACGGCCCTTCACTGGACCGCCGAGGACAAGGAACAGCACGACAAGATGGGCTTCCATGAAGGCTGGGGCAAGGCAACAGACCAACTGGCCGAACTCGTCGCCAAGCTTTGAGACCCCATTTTCTTTCCGGAGGTTACCGTCATGTCTGTCTCTCAATCGGGCGCCTTGTCGCGACCGCAGCGCGTCGCGGGGCTGATTTTAAGCGGCCTGATCGTCGCCTTCCTCGTTTTCGACGGCGTCATCAAGCTGATCCCGATCGCGCCGGTGACGGAGACGATGACGGCGCTCGGCTATTCCGGCGATCCGGCGCTCGCGCGCGGCCTCGGCATCCTCACGCTTGTCTGCGCGGCGCTCTATGCGCTGCCGAGGACGTCGGTCCTCGGAGCCATCCTCCTGACCGGGCTTCTCGGCGGCGCGATCGCCACCCATTTGCGCGTGGGGAGCCCCGTCTTTTCGCACCTGCTGTTCGGCGTCTATCTCGGCGTGATCGCCTGGGGCGGCCTTTACCTCAGATGTGAAGCACTTCGCAGGTTGATTCCGTTGCGGCAGTGAAGTCACTGATTTCAGATTCGAATTGCGTTCATCACTGCGACGGCAAGCGTGGGGGGGCTGGTGCTCGTCACGCGGAATATGCGTGATTTCTCAATCCCTGGCTGCCTCGCCGATAGGCGCCGTGCCATCAAGAATCGCGAAGAAATCGTTCCAGAATTTGAATTTGCGATCGCGGCGGCGCATCCTTATTTCAGGGCGAGCGCAACGAGATAGGCGAAACAATGGAACTGGGACTTTACACATTTGCCGACGTCGACCCGGAGCCCGCCGGCGGCAAAGGGCCGGAAGCTCAGCGGCGGCTGAAAAACCTCATCGAGGAGATCGAGCTTGCCGATCAGGTCGGCCTCGACGTCTTCGGCCTCGGCGAGCACCATCGCCCCGATTATGCGGCGTCGGCACCCGCCGTTGCCTTGGCGGCGGCCGCCGTAAAGACGAAGAACATCCGGTTGTCGAGCGCGGTGACGGTGTTGAGCTCCGACGACCCGGTGCGCGTGTTCCAGCAATTTGCGACGCTCGACCTCATTTCCAACGGTCGCGCGGAGATCATGGCCGGCCGTGGCTCCTTCATCGAGTCGTTTCCGCTGTTCGGTTATAAGCTCGAGGACTACGACCAGCTGTTCGAAGAGAAGCTCGACCTGCTTCTGGCAATTCGCGACGGCGAGCAGGTCACCTGGTCGGGCGAGACGCGGGCTCCTATTCACGGGCGCGGCGTCTATCCCCGGCCGCTGCAGCAGCCGTTGCCGATCTGGATCGCGGTCGGGGGTACGCCGCAGTCGGTCGCCCGCGCCGGCGCCTTCGGCCTGCCGCTGGCGCTCGCCATCATCGGCGGCGAGCCGCACCGTTTCGCGCCGCTCTTCAATCTCTACCGCGAGGCTGCCCGCCGCGCAGGCCAGGACGCCGCCAAGCTGAAAACGAGCATCAACGTCCATGGCTTCATCGCCGATACCACTTCGGCCGCCGCCGACGCCTTCTACGGTCCGCAGGCGGAGGTCATGAACCGCATCGGTCGCGAGCGCGGCTGGGGGCCGACCAGCCGGGCGCAGTTCGATGCCGCGCGCGGGCCAAAGGGCGCTCTCTTCGTCGGCGATCCGGAACTGGTTGCGGAAAAGATCGTGGCCCATCACAAGATCTTCGGCAACGATCGCTTCCTGCTCCAGATGGCGATCGGACTGATGCCACATGATCAGATCATGCGCGGCATCGAGCTATATGGCACGAAAGTCGCGCCGCTCGTCAGAAAGGCGTTGACGGAGGCGGGTTGAACAGGCGAAAGCCTCGTCAAGACCTTTCCACACCGGGTGCACGCCGGAACGCCGCATGATCATCACCAAAGACGACGAACTCACGAAGCTCAAGGCCGTCGGCCACATTTGCGCCAATGCGCTTCAGACCATGGCGGCGGCGCTGGAGCCGGGCATTACGACCGCGGAACTGGATGCGATCGGCCGCAAGGTGCTGGATGAGGCCGGTGCGCGTTCGGCGCCCGAGTTCTGCTACCAGTTCCCCGGGGCCACCTGCATCAGCGTCAACGAGGAGGTTGCGCACGGCATCCCGGGACCGCGCGTCATCCGGGCGGGCGATCTCGTCAACCTCGACGTTTCCGCGGAAAAGGACGGCTTCTTCTCGGATACGGGCGCCTCCTTCACGGTGCCCCCTGTCAAGCCGAAGATCGAGCGCCTTTGCCGGGACGGCAAACGCGCGCTCTGGGTCGGCCTCAATCAGGTGCGCAGCGATCAGCCCTTCTCGAAGGTCGGCCGCGCGATCGGCGCATTCGCCGCGAAAAACCGGTATACGCTCGTCGCCAACCTCGCGAGCCACGGCATCGGCCGTGCGCTGCACGAGGAGCCGGGCGAAGTTTCGACCTGGGCAGATCCGAGCGAAAAGCGCATCATGCAGGACGGCCTCGTTTTCACCGTCGAGCCTTTTCTGTCGCTCGGCGCGACCTGGGCCGAAGGGGGCGACGACGCCTGGACGCTCTACAGCGATCCGCGCGCCCCGACCGTGCAGTTCGAGCATACGGTCGTGGCAACGCGCAACGGGCCGCTTATCCTGACGCTCGCCGACGACGCCAAGTAGAGCAAGCCTCTCAGTCGCCGTCCTTCAGGATTTCGGTCGCCGCACGCTTCAGGATCGCGGCGATGCGATCGGCCTCGGCCTTCGACCAGGGATATTTCATGCGGAGTGCTGCTCTGAGCAGCTCTCGTGCCGCGCGTACCTCACCGCTGTCGCGATCGAATGGCGCGTCGCCGCGATCGTCCGCATCAGCGCCTTCGGGACCGAACGCCCGCTTCACATGCGCCATGCGCTCGCCGATCTGGCTGAGCTTGGCAAGGGTGAGCTCGATCTGCGCGCGATTTTCCTCGACGCGCTTCTCACCGCTTTCGGTAATGCGGTAGAGCTTCTTGGTGCCGCTCGCCTCGACGTCGGCAAGGCCGGTTTCTTCGAGATACGTAAGGGCGGGATAGATGACGCCCGGGCTCGGGACGTAGAAGCCGCCGGAGCGCTCTTCCAGGATCTTGATAAGCTCATAACCATGGCGCGGCTGCTCGGCCAGCAGCGCAAGGATGATCAGCTGCAGGTCCGCGGCGTCGAATTTCCGGCCGGTGCGGAAGCCGCCGCCGAACATGCCGCCTTTGAAGCCTTTCATGTCATGTCTCCCGTGCGCAAAGCGCATGTCATTCCGTTCGCGGCATCCGCCGCCGTCCCGCTCCGGCCGGCGGCCGTGGAACATATCGTTTTTGAAACCTCTCATGAGGGAACTCCCTTGTGTCAAGACTATATCGTTCGTAGTGTCGTACGACATATATCGTAAGATAATACCGGAGGCAAGAGGGCACAAGGGGTCTGCTGCGGGGTGTTTCGTTGAGCAAGTGGAAGAGGCGAGCGCCTCCGTGCCGCTGGCGGCGGGTGGAAAGGCGAATAGCCGTTACAAATGCGTAACAATGCGGCCTGGCCGTTGCCGCCAAGGGCGAACTGCCTTAGGTTCGCCGCGAAAACCGTCACTGCGGTCGCTGCGATCAAGATCGCGACCTAGATCAAGAAAGCCGTCTTCAACGTGTTCGTCTCCTTCTTTCCCAGGCCGAAGTTCTTTTTCATCTCGGCGGTCGTCTGGACCCTTGTCGCCATTCTCTTCTGGTATTTCGTTGGCGCGCAGCTCGGGGGGCGTGTCGGCCTGCCGCCGCTAGCGGACAGCGAATCCGCGCCGATCGGCGTTTCCGTCTTCTGGTCCGCACCCTTCCTCTGGTTCTACGTCTACTACGTCGTGGTGGTGGCGCTCTTTGCGGCCTTCTGGTTCCGCTTCAGCCCGCATCGCTGGCAATATTGGTCGGTGCTGGGCTCGGCATTGATCATATTCAACACCTATTTTTCGGTGCAGGTCAGCGTTGCGATCAATGCCTGGTATGGGCCGTTCTACGATCTGATCCAGCAGGCGCTGGCAAAGACCGCGCCAGTGACGGCCATGCAGCTTTACATGGGCATGCTCGGCTTTGCCGGCATCGCCTTCGTCGCCATCACCGTCGGCGTGCTCAATCTCTTCTTCGTCAGCCACTACATCTTCCGCTGGCGCACGGCGATGAACGAATACTACATGGCTAACTGGGGCAATCTGCGCCATATCGAAGGTGCCTCGCAGCGCGTCCAGGAGGACACGATGCGATTCTCCTCGACGGTCGAGAGCCTCGGCGTCAGCCTCGTCAGCTCCGTGATGACCCTGATTGCTTTCCTGCCGGTGCTGTTCAAGGTCGGGTCCAGCATCACCGAACTGCCGCTGATCGGCGAGGTGCCGCACGCACTCGTCTGGGCCGCGCTGTTCTGGTCGATCTTCGGTACGCTCTTCCTCGGCCTTGTCGGCATCAAGCTGCCGGGTCTTGAGTTCCGCAACCAGCGCGTCGAGGCCTCCTACCGCAAGGAACTGGTCTATGGCGAGGACGACAGCAGCCGCGCAACGCCGCCGACCGTTGCCGAACTCTTCGCCAATGTGCGTAAGAACTATTTCCGCCTCTATTTCCACTACATGTATTTCAACGTCGCCCGCATCTTCTACCTGCAGGCGGACAATCTCTTCAGCCTGATCGTGCTCGTGCCCTCGATCGTTGCCGGCAAGCTGACGCTTGGCCTGCTGACGCAGATCAACAACGTCTTCGACCAGGTGCGCGGCTCCTTCCAGTATCTCGTCAATTCCTGGACGACGATCGTCGAACTGCTCTCGATCTACAAGCGCCTGCGCGCCTTCGAAAGCGCGATCGAAGGCGAGCCGCTGCCGCAGATCGAGCTACGCTATTTCGAGCGCCTTGCGGCGAAGGAAAACGTCGAAGCCTGATGGCGGATGCCGCCTGAAGGCAGAGGATGCAACCGAAGGACCCGCCGATGTTTTCGGCGGGTTTTGTTTTTGGTGTTGTAGAGGTGGAGGGATAACCGATCCAATTTGTTGATTTCTACAGAGCATTGAAGTAGTCTTCTTCAGAATAAGCCGAATTAATACTTATTTTTGAAATATATTATATATGGATATACTTATAATTAGTCGGCGTGGGGAGCTTGCGCGCCGTGAATTTCAAGTAAGGCAGATGGCCAGGCTTGGCTTGGCCTTTGAATTCCTTGATGCCGTCGAGGCAGCGGATCTTAGCGATGACGAATGCCAGATGGCCGCTGACAGTTGGCCAAGCGCCACATTCCGGCAGGACATCGCTTGCTTCCATTCCCACAGGCTCGCGTGGCGCAAAGCGGCGTCGGACGGGCGCTTGACCTTGATACTCGAAGACGATGCGGTGCTCTGCGAGGGCATAGGCCAATCGCTTCAATCCATTTCATCGCGGCATTCACAATGGAATCATGTCTACGATCTGGAATTCATTCCCGAGCTTCATATTATCTCGGACAGACCGACATGGCAGGACGATGAGGGGGGAATAAGTGCCCGCCAGATCTACCGCAACAGGTTTGGCCTCGCTGGATATATCATCGGTCCCGAGGCAGCTCGGCGGATGCTTGCCGACACCGGGCGCTATGCACTGATCGACTGCTATTTCTGGCATCGGAGCTGGTTGAACGCCCAACAAATAGAACCGGCGCAGGTCGTGCAGATGCGCTTCCTTAAGGGTCAGGAAGCGCAGGATCTGTTCTTGCGCTCGCCGGATGAGCGAACCTTCAAGCCCTCGAGCCGCGTCAGAAAGCTGGCGATGAGGCTCAGAATCGAACTGGAGCGGGCGCGGGCGCTTCTGGCCGCCGCGTTCAGAGCGACAAAACGGCAACCGCGCATCGATTGGGCGGCTTTTGCCAAGCCAGCCGCCTAGCATGGCGCGGGTTCGATGGTCGGTATTTCCGCTACAGCCCCGACGCCTGCGGCCGGCCTCGTGCCTCGATCATCGGGATGGCCTCGGAATAGCTGACGCAGGCGACGTCCGGCCTGTGGCAGGCGTCGCTGACGAAGCGGTCGAGCGCGCGCCAATAGGCGCCGTCATTCATCTCGACGAAATGGAATCCGAGTTGCAGCGGGATGCGCTCGCCGTCGTACTGTTTCTCAAAAGCCGCTTCATAAGCCGAAAACGCGCGATCCTCGAAGGCCTTGGAATCGGTCTTGTCCTCGACGCCTTTCGAATGGCGGACATAGAGATTGTAGTCCATGCCGATCACCCCACGATGGTCCGGACCTTCGGGAATGAGCGGCAAGCCGAAGCGATAGAGATCTCCGACCTTCTGCGGCAACATCGGCCCGCGCGTCACCAAGCTGGCGTCGTAGGAAAAGCCCATCGCCTTTTCCGCCGGCACCAGGCCGTCGCTCGTCGAGAGGTAGGGCGCACGGAAGCCTTTGATGTCGTGGACGGCGAAATCCGCCCACCCTTGAGGCTCCTTGTCGGCCTCGCCCAAGTTCTTCCAGGCATCGCGCAGCGCCATGCGGGCGCTCATGAACTCGCGCTTCCAGTCCGCTTCGCTCCAGTTCTTGCCGTCGAAATGGCCGCAGGCGTGGCTGGAGATATCGTGCCCCTCCAGATGCGCGTCCCAGATATTGGCGATACGCGTGCGGGCGTCGTCTTCGCTCTTGGCAAAGCCGACATTGGACTTTCCGGGCTTCTGGCCGGGCGCCTGATAGGCCCTGGCCTGCTCGCGGTTCATCAGAAACGTGCAGGAGAGAAAGTAGGTGAAATGCGCGCCGGTCCGCGACGCCATTTCCCGGCTCTTCGTCCAGAGCGCGTTGTCGTGCGCGCCATCGAAGGAGACGAGCACGATCTGCTTCGGCTTCTCGTCGGCGTGGACGAAAGCGGGGAGAAGACAGGAAAGGGTGAGCGAGGCAACGGCGAGGAGGCGCGACATTGGGGACCCGGAATGGTTCGATTTGCGCTCTCGTCATACATAAATGCGGCGAAGCTGGGATGGGCGCCACATTTTTCGACCCGGCACACGGTTGACGGCTGGCTTTGACTGAAAAGATTGTGCAAGGATTCAAAGCGTTAACAAGAGGAGTCGCACATGGCGTTGTTGGTTCTAGGCATCGTTCTTTTTCTCGGTGTCCATCTGCTGCGTGTGGTGGCGCCCGGGTTCAGGCAGGCGATGATTGCGCGGATGGGCAAAGGCGCGTGGGCCGGCCTGTTTTCGGTTGCCAGCATCCTGACGCTGATCCTCTTGATCTATGGCTTCGCTCAGGCGCGGCAAGTGACGATGCCGATCTATACGCCGCCGATCTGGATGGCGCATATCGCCATCACGCTGATGCTTGTCGCCATGATCTGTCTTGCCGCGTCGCTGCTGCCGGCCGGCCGCATTGCGACGAAGGTCAAGCATCCCATGGTTCTGTCGGTGAAGATCTGGGCTCTCGCCCATCTGCTGGCCAACGGCGACAGCGCCTCGGTGCTGCTCTTCGGCGCCTTCCTTGCCTGGGGCGTGATCCTGCGCATTTCGCTCAAGCGCCGCGAGCGGGCCGGCGAACCGGTGCTTCGGCCCTTCGTGTCGGCGCGTAACGATATCTACGCGATCGTCATCGGCGTCATCGCCTGGGTCTTGATCATATGGCGGCTGCACGAGTGGATTATTGGCGTTTCTCCGCTTGTCGGCGCATGAATTGCAGTACTCCCCCTTACAAGCGGCGCAAAATGGAGTAGAAGGCCGGCTCATATTGCTGCATCCACAGTGGATGCAAGCTATTGCAGGCGCCGGAGACGAGAATGGCATTCAACGACGACAGCTTCATCCGTGAGGTCAATGAGGAACTTCGTTCCGACCAACTGAAGTTTGTTTGGCGCCGTTTCGGCCGCATCATTCTCGGGGCAGCGGTACTCGTCGTGTTGGGCACGGCAGCCTATAGCGGTTATCGCTATTGGGCGAGCGCCCAGGCGGGCAATACCGGCGACAGGTTCCTTGCGGCGCTGGCGCTGGCCGACCAGAACAAGGCGGATGATGCGCTCGCGGCCCTTGCGGCGATCGAGAAAGACGGTCACGGCTCCTATCCGCTGCTGGCGCGCATGCGCGCCGCCACCCTGCAGGCGCAGAAGGGCGATACGGCAACCGCGATTGCAGCCTTCACGGCGATCGGCAAGGAAGCTGGCGTTCCCGCCGTCATCCAGGACGCCGCCCGCCTGCGCGCGGCCTTCCTGCTTGTCGAAAACGGCACTTACGATCAGGTCTCGGCTGAAGCCGAGGAACTGGCGGTTCCGGCGAATGCATTCCGTCATTCGGCCCGTGAAGTGCTTGGCCTTGCCGCCTACAAGGCCGGCGACTTTTCCAAGGCACGCCAGTGGTTCCAAGCCATCACCGACGACCCGGAAACCCCTCGCAATGTTGCCAACCGCGCGCAGATGATGCTTGATAACATCACCGCATCCGGCAAGGCGCCGAAAGCCCAGGGCTAAAGGAAGAATTATCCGATGAGCTTTACGGTCGCGATCGTCGGTCGCCCGAATGTCGGCAAGTCCACACTTTTCAACCGTCTGGTTGGCAAGAAGTTGGCGCTCGTCGACGACACGCCCGGCGTAACGCGCGACCGCCGTCCCGGCGATGCGCGCCTCATGGACCTCAAGTTCCGCATCGTCGACACGGCCGGTCTCGAGGAGGCCGCCGAAGAGACGCTGCAGGGCCGCATGCGCGCCCAGACCGAGGCCGCGATCGACGAGGCCGATCTGACGCTTTTCGTCGTCGATGCCAAGATGGGGCTGACCCCGGTAGACCAGGCATTGGCCGAGATGCTGCGCCGCCATGGCCGCCCGGTCGTGCTTGTTGCCAACAAGTCGGAGGCGCGCGGTTCCGATTCTGGCTTCTACGACGCTTTTACGCTCGGGCTTGGCGATCCATGCCCGATCTCGGCTGAACATGGCCAGGGCATGATCGACCTGCGCGATGCCATCGTCGAGGCGATCGGCCATGAGCGCGCCTTCCCGCCGAAAGATGAGGTTGCCGTCACCGACGTCGTCATTCCGCGGCCCGCCGAAGGTGCCGAGGACGACGAGGAAGAGCCGGTCTACGACGAGACCAAGCCGCTGCGCGTTGCCATCGTCGGGCGCCCGAATGCTGGAAAATCGACGCTGATCAATCGCTTTCTCGGTGAAGACCGACTGCTGACCGGCCCGGAGGCAGGAATCACCCGCGATTCCATTTCCGTCGACTGGGCCTGGCGCGGCCGTACCATCAAGATGTTCGACACCGCCGGCATGCGCCGCAAGGCAAGGGTGATCGAGAAACTCGAGAAGCTCTCGGTCGCCGACGGCCTGCGCGCCATTCGCTTTGCCGAGACGGTGGTTATCGTCTTCGACGCCACCATCCCGTTCGAGAAGCAGGATCTGCAGATCGTCGATCTGGTCGTCCGCGAAGGTCGCGCCGCCGTGCTCGCCTTCAACAAGTGGGACATGATCGACGACCGCCAGGCGGTCCTCGCTGATCTCCGCGAAAAGACCGACCGTCTGCTGCCGCAGGCGCGCGGCATCCGCGCCGTGCCGATTTCCGGCCAGACCGGCGAGGGGCTCGACCGCCTGATGCAGGCAATCGTCGATACCGACAAGGTCTGGAACAAACGCGTATCGACTGCCAAGCTCAATCGCTGGCTGGAAGTGCAGCAGGTCCAGCATCCGCCACCGGCGGTCTCAGGCCGCCGCATCAAGCTGAAATACATGACGCAGGTGAAGGCGCGCCCGCCGGCCTTCATGATTTCCTGTACCCGCTCGGATGCGCTGCCCGAATCCTACGTGCGCTATCTGATCAACGGCCTGCGCGCCGATTTCGCCATGCCCGGCGTACCGATCCGCATCCACTTCCGTTCGGCGGAAAATCCGTTCGAGTCGAAGAAGAGGCGCTAGTCGCGCCTATGCGCTGCCGCTGAAGCGTCAGGTTTTGCTGGACACCCTTCCATGATTTCTCAATAATGCTGCAAAGATTATTGAGAGATCATGGGTGAAGCATGCGAAGCGCGGGAATTCAGGTCGTAGATGGCAAGACCGTGAAGAGCCTGGTCGAGGCGCACGCGGTTCACGGCGCCGTCGTGCTGGGTCGACCTGGCGGATGGGGCATCCTCGTGCGGTACGGGAATGCCGAGCGGGCCGTCGCAGCGCAGCGCTCCGATAGCCCGAGGCTGTGGCGCAACCTTAACACCGCCGTCGCCTTCGTGCGCAACGAGCTTGGCGTCTCGCGGTTTGAAATCGATACAGCCGAATACGACCCCGAGGCAATCGAGCGCAAGCGGCCGGATCAGGCTGAGCGCCTGCGTCAGCAGCATGAGGCGGCGGCCCACGATGCCTGGTTTCGCAAGGAGGTGCAGGAAGCCCTCGATGGAATAGACGATGGCAGCAATCCCATCGTGCCCGAGGAAGAAGCAAGGCTTCGCCTCGACGCATTACGCGCCGATATAGCGAACCGGATAAGATAGCGTGGAACTTGTCTGGCGCGAGACCGCTCTTCGCGATCTGGAGCGCGTGATCGCCTTTATTGCCGATCGAAATGCCATTGCGGCTCGTGATCAACTCGCGAGGATCGAAGATCAAGTCCAACGCCTCATCGCGCATCCACATTCGGGCAGGATCGGACGTGTTGAGGGCACACGGGAGTTGGTCGTCAGCCACACGCCGTTCGTGGTGATCTACCTATTGACTGACGCCGTCGAACTCGTCCGCGTCCTGCATGGTGCGCAGGCATGGCCGCCGCAGTCGTAAAATTCCGAACGCGTCATCTGTTGCGGCGCTTGCCGGCACGGCCGTTTGCCGAGCGCACATTGTCGATGAACTGGCCTGTCGCCGCTTCCCATGAATAGGTCATCGCCAGCGCCCTTGCCTCCGTTCGAGAGCAGGCGAGCGCCGCCATGCAAGCTTTCCCAAGGTCGTCGCTGAGCGCGCCAGCCCGCGCGTTCGGGCCGATGATGTCGACAGGGCCGGTCACCGGATAGGCTGCGACCGGCACGCCCGAGGCGAGCGCCTCGAGGATCGTGTTGCCGAAGGTATCGGTCTTCGACGGGAAGACGAAGACGTCCGCCTGGGCGTAGGCGGCGGCCAGTTCCTCGCCGAACTTCGTGCCTGTGAAAAGCACATTCGGATAGCGTTCCTGGAGGTCCGCCCGGCTTGGCCCGTCGCCGACGACCACTTTCGAACCGGGCAGATCGAGATCGAGAAACGCCGCCAGGTTTTTCTCGGGCGCAACACGGCCGACGGTCATGAAGATCGGCCGCGGCAAGCCGAACGGCGTTGGCTCCAGGGGCTGGGGCCGAAAGAGCGTCGCGTCGATGCCGCGGCTCCAGGCAAGCAGGTTTCTCAACCCCTTTCCGGCGAGCTCGCTTGCGAGGCTTGGCGTCGCCACCATGCAGCCCGAACCGCCATTGTGAAACCAGCGCACGAAGGCGTAGAGCCAGGACTTCGGAATGGGCAGACGCTGGGCGACATATTCAGGGAAACGGGTGTGATAGCTGGTGGAAAACGGCATGCCGTTGCGGATGCACCAACGTCGCGCCAAAAGGCCGAGCGGCCCCTCGGTCGCGATATGCACGTAAGAGGGCAGGGCCGCTTCGATCCTTGCGGCGACCCGACCATAGGTCGTCACCGACAGGCGTATCTCGGGATAGGTGGGGCAGGGAATGCTCCGAAACCCCTGCGGGGTGATCATGCTGACCGCGATGCCGAGCTTTGAGAGTTCCCGATTGGTGTTTTCGATCGAGCGGATGACGCCGTTGACCTGCGGATGCCAGGCATCGGTCACCATCAGCAGCCGCCCGGAGGCCGCTCTGCTTGCCTGTTCCTGATCCCTCGCGGCGAGATCGGTAGCCGCCATAAATTGTAGCATGTCCCGACTGATCCATTCGCGCGCCGCCTCATGCGGAGGCGTTGACTGGGCCTGTATCGACGATTCGCGCGCCGCTCCATTTTGGCGGGCCTCCATGATGGAAATATTACAGGGGGGAATGCGCCCCGGTTCCTGCGTTGAACCAATCAAGGATTGTATTCGGTTTGTTGCATACACGCTTCGCCGTGGTATGACTCTCCGCGGGGGTTGGGGAGTTAATCATGAATATTTTCAAAGCTTTGCCGGCTGTGCTTCTGCTTGCCGTTCTCATCGGGTGTGCTGGCGTTGATGCTGATGACATCCAGAAGTTCGGTGTCGCGGCGACCTCGGTCGCGGTTGCTACCCGCGACGCGCGAACGATCGACAACCGGCTTGTGAACGGCATTCGGACGGAAGAGCAGGCGACCCAATTCGCACGCGGCGGCGGTGCATACCGGTTCCCGCCGGATTTCAAGCCACCGCTCGCGACGGGCGAGGTCTGGGATGCCCGCATCGCCTATGCGGTTGCGCTTGCGGATTACGGCACGGCGCTCGCGAAGGCAGCGAGCGGTGTCAACGGACCCGACATCGATACCGCCGTCGACAATCTGCAGAAAGCGGTTGAAACGGCAGCGCCGAAGCTCGCGGCGATGAAGAACGTCGAGCCCGTCAGCGATGCCGCGACGGCGGTCGCCAAGCGGGCTATCACCCAGGCGGCGCTGCAGCGCATCCGTGCGGCGATGTCACTGGCCCATCCTTCCATCGTCAAGGGCAGGGATTTGCTGGCTGCGGATTTCGCCTTGGTCGCCGACCGCGCGCAGGAACACTATGGCGACTGGGTCGCGCGCAAGCAGGCCGCGCTCAACACCATCAGGAGCAACGGCAGCGCCAGGGAAAAATACGAAGCCTATCGCGCTTTCCTCGCCGAACAGCAGTCGCTTGCCGATGCGGTGGCGCTGCTGGTGCCGGGCAAGGACGGCGGAGAGCCGGGCTATGTCGCGCTTCTCGACAAGATGGTCGCTGCCCACAAGGCGTTGGCGGAGGGGTCGCAGAATCCGCAGACGCTTGACGACTTTCTCCATGCTGCGTCCCAGGTCTGGGGCCTCATCGACACGTTCTCATCGGGAGGAAAACCATCATGACGACCAACGAAACAGCTTACGATCGGCTTCGTTCCGGCAAGGTCGCCGCCAATCTTGGCTTCAGCGACGCCGTGACGGCGCAGGCCGGTCAAAGGTTTCTCGATGCCTACCACCGTTTCGACGACGAGCTGGACGAGATGGTGGCAAAGAAACTTGCAAAGTCCTCGGCCGCCTATGCCACGCTGACGGCGGGAATGAAGGGCATGAAGAAGGATCTGGAAGACATCGTCGACGACATAGAGGCGATGGTCGATACCGCCAATGCCGCGCTGAAGATCGCCAAGATATTCCTGCAGATCGTCCCGATGCTCTGAGGATTTGCCGGGCCTATAGTCCGAGCTTCTCCGCCGGAACGAGTGCGCCGTGCTCGCCGATGACCTTGGCGGCGACGCCGGCGGCGAAGCGCGCGGCGGCGACGGCATCGTTGTCGATCACGAATTTGGCGAGAAATGCGCCGTTGAAGCTATCGCCGGCGCTGGTGGTATCGACGACCGTGTCGATCCTTTCGGCCGGGACGAGGATTTCACCGTCATCCGTGCCGATGGTGGCGCCATCGGCTCCGTTCTTGACGACGACCATTGCCGCGCCGAGCGCGCGGTAGCGGCTGATGGTTTCGGCAATGGTGCCGTCGCCGAAATGAGCGGCTTCGTCATCGAAGCTCGGCATGACGATGGTCGAGGCGCGGGCGCCCTCGCTGATTGTCGAATGCATGGCGTCGAGGCTGGACCACAGGCGCGGGCGGATGTTGGGGTCGAAAACGACGGGCTTGCCGACGGCTTTGGCGCGGCGGAGCTCGGCAAGCAGGGTCGTCGCATCGTCGCGCGGAAGGATCGCGAGCGTGATGCCCGAGAAATAAAGGACGTCGGATGCCTCGATCGCCTCGCGCAGCCGGTCGCCGTCGGCGGCGAGCTGGCGCGCCGCCGCACTATCGCGCCAATAGCTGAAGGAGCGTTCGCCGTTCGTCAAGTTGATCATGTAGAGGCCGGGCGTCCTGCCGCGGATGCGAAGGACATGCGCCGTGCCGATACCGGCCGATTGCATGAACTCCATCATCTCGCCGGACATCGGATCGTCGCCGAGTGCGGTGAAGTAGTCGACTGACCAATCCTTCGGCAGGCAGGCGCGAGCATACCAGGCGGTGTTGAAGGTATCGCCGGCAAAGCCCTTTCGCAAAAGGCCGCTATCGGCCTGCGACAACTCCACCATGCATTCGCCGATCGAAAGAAACCGCCCGCTCAATATAACGCCCTCGCAACCCGTTTCCTTAGCTGATACGCGGACGACGCCGCCGTGACAAGCCGTCGTGCCCAAGGCGCTGGCGGCCGCCGGTTGTGGGCTTCGCTTTCGGTTTGTATTTTTCGCAGCCGCCGCTAGTCTCCGGATAACAGCATCGGCCGGAGGCGTATTGTTGCATGGAATCAAAGGACAGGGCTGAGAGCGCCGACTGGTGGCGTGGCGCGGTGATCTACCAGGTCTATCCGCGCTCGTTTCAGGACACGGACGATAACGGTCTCGGCGACCTCAAAGGCGTCACGCAGCGGCTGCCGCATATTGCCTCGCTCGGCGTCGACGCGATCTGGCTTGCGCCGTTCTTTACCTCGCCGATGGCCGATATGGGTTACGACGTCTCCGACTATTGCGACGTGGATCCGATCTTCGGCGCGCTTGCGGATTTCGACGAAATGCTCGGCGCCGCCCACGCCCTCGGCCTCAAGGTCATCATCGACCAGGTGATCTCGCACACCTCCGACCGCCATCCGTGGTTCGTGGAAAGCCGTGCGAGCCGGACGAATTCAAAGGCTGACTGGTATGTCTGGGCGGACCCGAAGCCAGACGGCACTGCGCCGAACAACTGGCTCTCGATATTCGGCGGTCCGGCCTGGGAGTGGGACGGGGTGCGCCGACAATACTACATGCACAACTTCCTGACCTCGCAGCCGGATCTCAACTTCCACAGCCGGGATGTTCAGGATGCGGTCCTCTCGGCGGTGAAGTTCTGGCTCGAAAGGGGCGTCGACGGCTTCCGGCTCGATACCGTGAACTACTATTTTTGCGACAAGGATCTGCGCGACAATCCGCCGGCGGTTGTCGTGGTCGGCGGGCTCGATGCGCCGGACAGCAATCCCTACGGCATGCAGAACCACCTCTACGACAAGACACAGCCGGAAAATCTCGGCTTCCTCACGCGTTTTCGTGCGCTGCTCGACGCTTATGAAAACCGAGCAACCGTCGGCGAAGTCGGCGACGGTGCGAGATCGCTCGATACGGTCGCGGCCTATACGGGCGGCGGCGACAAGCTCAACATGTGCTACACCTTCGACCTGCTCGGCCCGGAATTCACGCCGGCCCATTTCCGCCGCGCCGTCGGCGCCTTCCAGGAAAAGGTGAGCGACGGCTGGGTCTGCTGGGCGTTTTCCAACCATGACGTGACGCGACATGCCAGCCGATTCGCGGCAACAGAAGAGGAGCGGCCGCGCATCGCCAAGCTGGCGATCACCTTGCTCGCCAGCTTGCGCGGTTCTATCTGCCTCTATCAGGGCGAGGAACTCGGGCTGCCGGAAGCCGAGCTTGCCTTCGAGGACCTGCGCGATCCCTACGGCATCCGCTTCTGGCCCGCCTACAAGGGACGGGACGGGTGCCGCACGCCGATGCCCTGGGAGACGGCGCGTGCCAATGCCGGCTTCAGCGGGGCGGCAAAATCCTGGCTGCCGGTGCCCCACGAGCATGCGGCACTCGCCGTCGACGCCCAGGAGGCGGACGATGCCTCGGTGCTCCATCACTACCGCCGTACGCTCGCCTTCCGCAAATCCCATCCGGCCTTGCGCGACGGCGATCTCGCCTTTCTCGATACGGGCGAGGAGGTGCTTGCCTTTACCCGCAGGAAGGATGGCGAAACGCTGCTGTTCGTGTTCAACCTTGTCCGCGAACCGGCAAAGCTCGATTTACCGGAGGGCTTGGCGTATCTGGAGGCCGTGGCGATCCCGGGCTTTTCGGCGACCCATGCGGGCGCCAAGGTGACGCTCGACGGGCTGGACGTGTTCTGCGGGCGGGTCGTGGAGGGCGCCTGAGCGGCGGTTATTCACCCCAGCAGCCGGAACGCATCGACATCCACCATCCCCTTGTCCGAGATCTTCAGATGCGGGATGACCGGGAGCGGCAGGAAGGCGAGTTGCAGGAACGGTTCCTCCAGCGTGCCGCCAAGCGCGCGGGCGGCCTTGCGCAGTTCGTGCAGCGTGGCGCGGACGCTCTCGAAGGGTTCGAGGCTCATCAGGCCGGCGACGGGAAGCGCGATCTCGCCGGTCACGCGGCCATCCTCGACGACGACGAAGCCGCCCTTTATTTCGCCGAGACGATTGGCGGCGTGGGCCATGTCATCCTCATTGACGCCGACGACGCAGATATTATGGCTGTCATGGCCGACGGTCGAGGCGATCGCGCCCTTCTTCAGCCCGAAGCCCTGCACGAAGCCGTTTGCGTGGTTGCCGTTCTTGCCGTGGCGCTCGATGACGGCGACCTTGATGATGTCGCGGATGAGGTCGACGCTTGTCTGATTGCCGTTGACGGGAAGGCGGAAGCGGCGGTGCTCGGTGATGATCTTTCCCGGCATGACGCCGATCACCGAGGTTTCGCCTTCCGTCACCGGCACGCCGAAATCCGCGGCCTTGACGATGCGCGCCTTGACGCTGTCGAGGCCGACGGGCGCCACCGGCCTGCGGGTCGCAAACAGCGCGTCGGTGACGCGGCGGCCGGCGGCGAAGACCATATCCGCCTTGCAGCTTTCCAGGCTGTCGACGACGACGAGATCGGCACGCCAGCCCGGCGCCACCAGGCCGCGATCGCTGAGCCCGAAGGCGCGGGCAGCCGAGATCGATGCCGCCCGATAGATGGCGAGCGGCTCGACACCGTGCTTGATCGCCGTGCGGATCATATGGTCGAGATGGCCCTGTTCGGCGATGTCGAGCGGATTGCGGTCGTCGGTGCAGAGCGCCAGGAATGGCGACAGCCGCTCGGTGATGATGGGCATCAGCGCTGCCAGGTCCTTTGAAACCGAGCCCTCGCGCACGAGGATATGCATGCCCTTGCGGATTTTTTCGAGCGCCTCCTCGGCGGTGGTCGCCTCGTGCTCGGTGCGGATGCCTGTCGAGAGATAGCCGTTGAGATTTCTGCCGCGCAAGAGCGGCGCGTGGCCGTCGATATGGTCGCCCTGGAAAGCTTCGAGCTTGGCCATGCAGATCGGATCCTTGTGGATCACGCCTGGAAAATTCATGAACTCCGCAAGCCCGATGACTTTCGGATGGTCGCGATAAGGCAGAAGCGCCTCGATCGGCAGGTCCGCGCCCGAGGTCTCCAAATGCGTGGCGGGCACGCAGGAGGAAAGCTGGACGCGGATATCCATGATCGTTTCGAGGGACGATTCGAGGAAGAACTGGATGCCCTCGGTACCGAGCACGTTGGCGATCTCGTGCGGATCGCAGATGACGGTGGTGACGCCATAGGGAAGCACGCAGCGGTCGAATTCATGGGGCGTGACCAGCGAGGATTCGATGTGGAGATGGGTGTCGATGAAGCCGGGAACCACGATCCTGCCGGAGATGTCGATCTCCTCGCGGCCGGCATAGGTCTCGCACGTCCCAACGATGCGGTCGCCGCAGATGGCAATATCGGAGGCAACGAGTTCGCCGGTGACGAGATCGAAGTACTGTCCGCCCTTGAGCACGATATCTGCGGGCATGCGGCCGACGCCCTGGTCGATCATACGTTCGAGTTTGGCGCTCATGGCATTCCTCGCATGCGTTGGTGATTCGGCTTTGCCCCTCACCCTAGCCCTCTCCCCGTTTTACGGGGAGAGGGGACTGCGCTGAATTTGCCGCTACGTCCTCGCTCCCTCTCCCCGGCTGCGGGGAGAGGGTGGGGTGAGGGGCAATTCGCCCTGAGACCTCAAATATTGCTCTGCAGAATCTCCCTGAGCTTGCCGAATATCTCGTCGATATGGTGTTTCTCGACGATCAGCGGGGGCGAGAGGGCGATGATGTCGCCGGTGGTGCGGATGAGCAGTCCCTTCTCGTAGGCTTTCAGGAATGCCGTAAAGGCGCGCTTGGTGGGTTCGCCCGCGATCGGTGCCAGCTCGATGGCGCCGATGAGGCCGGTGTTGCGCAGGTCGATGACATTGGGGCAATCCTTCAGCGAATGCAGGCCGTCCGCCCAGTAGTCGGCGAGCTCGGCGGCGCGCGTCAGCAACCCCTCCTCCTTGTAGGTGTCGAGCGTGCCGAGCGCTGCGGCGCAGGCGATCGGGTTGCCGGAATAGGTGTAGCCGTGGAAGAACTCGATCATGTGCTCCGGGCCGTTCATGAAGGCATCATGAATTTCCGACGTCACGAACACCGCGCCCATCGGGATGACGCCGTTGGTCAGGCCCTTGGCGGTGGTGATCATGTCCGGCTTGACGTCGTAATATTGCGCCGCGAACGGGGCACCGAGGCGGCCGTAGCCGGTGATGACCTCATCGAAGATCAGGAGAATGCCGTGCTTGGTGCAGATCTCGCGCAGCTTCTGCAGGTAGCCCTTCGGCGGAATGAGGACGCCGGTCGAACCTGCCACCGGCTCGACGATGACGGCAGCGATCGTCGAGGCGTCGTGCAGGGTGACGATGCGTTCCAGTTCGGTCGCCAGATCTCCGCCGTGTTCCGGCTCACCGCGGGTAAACGCGTTCTTGTCGGGAATGTGCGTGTGGGGCATGTGGTCGACGCCGGTCAACAGCGTGCCGAACATCTTGCGGTTGGAAACAATGCCGCCGACGGAGATGCCGCCGAAATTGACGCCGTGATAGCCGCGCTCGCGGCCGATCAGGCGGAAGCGCGAGCCGTCGCCCTTCACGCGATGATAGGCTAGCGCCACTTTCAGCGCGGTCTCGACCGATTCTGAGCCGGAATTGGTGTAGAGCACGTGGTTCAGGCCTTCCGGCGCGATGTCGACGAGACGGTTGGCAAGCTCGAAGGCCTTGGGATGGCCGAGCTGGAAGGCCGGCGCATAGTCGAGCTCGCCCGCCTGCTCACGGATAGCCTCGGTGATCTTCGGCCGGCAATGCCCGGCGTTGACGCACCACAACCCGGCCGTTCCGTCCAGCACCTGCCGTCCGTCATGCGTCGTATAGTGCATGTCCTTGGCGCCGACGAAAAGCCGCGGTTCCTTCTTGAACTGGCGGTTCGCGGTAAACGGCATCCAAAAGGCGCGCAGGTCGTTGGGGGCATTCAGGCGGTTGGACATTCTCTACTCCCCGGCCAATCGGTGGCCGTCTCCGGGTGGCGGGCGGAGCGTCCGCGCCTTCATGCATGCTGAAAGCGCAAGAGTTGCGGCGAGGTTCTACGAACCGGGGCGCCCATTGCGCGCTCGTTGCGAGCGCGCGGCGCTCCTGCGCCTTTATATTGATCGCCCGGTGAAACTATCAGCCGACCAAGGCGCGTCAAGACGAGGCCGGAAAATATAGGGGAAAGCTGGAAATCTGCGGCGCTGGTCAGACGAACGGGCGCGGCGCCCGACAGTAAAAAGCCGGCGAACCTAACGGTCCACCGGCAAGCGATGAAAATAATTGGTAATAAAATCAGCGAGTTCGAAAATACCGGCTCGCCTATCTCGCCCCGGCTGATAGCATTTCAGCGTTGCTTCGGTAAACCGATTTGGTCTTTTCGGCCTGAAAAAATTCACCTTCGCAATAAATTTCTTCCAACGTAGCTAAAACCTTGATCACAGGCTCCGATGCACTGGAATAATAAATGGTCTGTGCGTCGCGACGCGTCGTAACCAACCGCTGCGCGCGAAGTTTCGAAAGATGCTGAGAAAGGGCAGACTGGCTAAGACCCATCTTAGTCGCCAAAACGCCGACGGGAACCTCCCCTTTCACCAGGCAGCAGAGAATGAGAAGGCGCTTGGGATTCGCCATCGCAGATAGAAGCGCTGCTGCTGACATTGAATGATCTTCTAAATTTTCGATTTTCATATTCAATCTCTCTAAAAATATATCTGAAAATAAAACGATATATGCAGTTCAGGCTTAGGCAGGTTAAATATAGCAAAGAATATGAAAGATTGTATATTCCTAAATTTGGGGTAGTGCCTATATTAATTTAGACCTGTAAGAATCAGTATATTCGAGCCGCTCGATTGCTTGGTCGAACTCGAAACGATGGATTTTCTCGCCGGAGAGAAAGTCAAAACCGGCCGCGTCTACATCGATTATTCGCCAGTCTTCTGCCAGGTGGCCCTTGATTCTGCTGGAAATAACGCCGGCAATGTCCAAGCGGTGGCTTTGCAGATCGGCAATGATCGCTTCGGCGCCTGCCGCGATCGCTTCGCTCGCGGGCGAGCTGATCTCGAAATCCTCACCCGGTATCACATAGGCTCGGCCGAAACCGCCGTTGAGGCTAGCGCTACGTGGTTGCAACCGAAAGAAGCAAAAATCCGGAAAATCGATGTAGAGCGAGGCCTTCGGATGGCGGCGCAGGAAGCGAGCGCGCGTCCGCTGATGGCCTGGGCTTTCCCGCTCGACCCGCTCGGCCACGCACTGCACGCCGAGACGGGGATGGGCGAGCGGATCTCCCTTGCCCGGTTCGCCCACAAGCAGCGAAGCGCGTGGATCCGCGGTCAGCGCCTTGGTGTGCGCCGAAAGTGCTGAGACGAGGATGACGGGAACGCCATCGATGTCGGTGCCGATCAGGGCGCGGCTGGCGGAAGGGAAGCCGGTCTCGGGGTCGATGACGGCAAGCGCTGCATGTCGGGCCGAGCGCAGCAGGATGCGCGCGAGCTTGCGCGCCTCATCATCGGTTTCACGCAGGACGGACGGCTTGTCGTTCATGGTCGTTCACGCTCTCCTCGGGCGCCCGAATACGAACGGGCGGCAAGGCGCGTTCGCATCGTCGGCAATTGTCCGACATATGCGCGATCCCGTCCGAAAACCAGTGCCTTGTCCGTGCTGTCTGCGGGTTTACCCAGCTACGCCTGTTCCTTGCGCCGGTGGCTGGTGAGCCCCGCCACGATATCCTGCGCGGATATCGTCCCGATGATCGCGCCGTTGTCGACGACGCCGATCGTTCCCGGCTGGCGGGAGAGGGCGTCCAGAATGTCGACGAGGGGCGTGTCCATGCGGGCGGTCGCCGTCACGGTATCTCCGGCGGCCGGATGGCCGAGACCGGGCTGCATGACGTCGCGCGCGGTCAGCATGCTGATGGGATTCATGTGCTGGACGAAGTCCGCGACGTACTGGTCGGCGGGGTTCTTCACGATGTCCTGCGGCGTCCCGCATTGGATGATGCGGCCGCCTTCCATGATCGCGATCCGGTTGCCGATGCGGAAGGCCTCGTCGAGGTCATGGCTGACAAAGAGAATGGTGCGCTTCAGCCGCCGCTGGAATTCCAGCAGTTCGTCCTGCAGCCGCGTGCGGATGAGTGGGTCGAGCGCCGAAAACGGCTCGTCCATCAGAAGCACCGGCGCGCCGGTCGCAAAGGCCCGGGCAAGACCGACGCGCTGCTGCATGCCGCCGGAGAGCTCGTTGACCTTGCGGTCGGCCCATTTCGTGAGATTGACGAGTTCCAGCTGTTCGCCGACGCGCTTCTTGCGCTCGGTTTCGGCAACGCCGGCAAGCTCCAGTCCGAAGCCGACGTTGTCGGCGACGCTTCGCCATGGCAGAAGCGCGAATTGCTGGAAGACCATCGAAACGGTGTGCATGCGCAGATCCCTGAGCGATCTGGCCGAACAGCCGTAGGGATTGACGGGGCCGTTCGCGGTTGCCACCGACACGTCGCCGCGCACGACGGGCGCCAAGCCATTGACCGCACGCAACAGCGTCGATTTGCCGGAGCCGGAAAGCCCCATCAGAACGAGGATCTCGCCTTCCTCGATGGAGAGCGAGGCATTGGCGACACCGAGTACGAGACCGGTCGCCGCGCCGATCTCGTCGCGCGTCTTGCCATGATCGACGAGGAAAAGCGCCTGCTCCGGCCGATTGCCGAAGATGATGCTGACATTGTTGAAAGTGACGGCCGTGCTCATGCGCCGTCTCCCGCGTCGGAGGAGCGGAACATGCGGTCGAGGATGATCGCGAGGATGACGATGCAGAGCCCGGATTCAAATCCCTTGGCGACATTCACCGTATTCAGCGCGCGCACCACAGGCACGCCGAGGCCGGCGGCGCCGACAAGGGCGGAAATCACCACCATCGACAGCGACAGCATGATGGTCTGGGTCAGCCCCGCCATGATCTGAGGGGTGGCGAAGGGAAGCTCGACCTTCCTCAAGACCTGCATCGGGGTCGCCCCGAAGGATTCCGCCGCCTCGACCAGCGATGGCGGCGTGGAGATGATGCCGAGCCGCGTCAGCCGGATCGGCGAAGGGACGGCGAAGATGACGGTGGCGATCAGGCCCGGCACGGTGCCGAGGCCAAAGAGGATAAGCGCCGGGATCAGATAGACGAAGGTCGGAATGGTCTGCATCAGGTCGAGGATCGGCCGCATGAAGGAATAGACCCAGGCGCGGCGGGCAGCCGCAATGCCGAGCGGCACGCCAATGATCATGCAGACGAAAGTGGCGGCGAGCACAAGCGCCAGCGTCTCGGTCGTCTCCTTCCAATAGCCCTGGTTCATGATCAGCAGGAGACCAATGGCGGTCAACACGCCAACGATGATCGAGCGGCGGAGCCAATAGGCGATAAGGACGATCGCGGCGATGACGACGAACGGGTTCGGCGCCTGCAGGACGAAGAGCAGCGCATCGATGACGTGTGAGAGGATGTAGGAGAGCCAGTTGAAAAACCACTCCCCATTGGAAGTCAGCCAATCCACGAACTCTTTCGCCCATGGGCCGATCGGGATGCGATAGTCGGTTATCCAGTTCACGTGCTTGGCCCGCTGCTAAGAGGGATCGGATGGATCGGCTGAACGTGAAAAAAAGGGGCGGTCGTGCCGCCCCTTACCTGTTGATCAGAGGCCCAGCTTCGTCTTCACCGCCGCGACGGCGTCGCCGCCGTCCTTGGTGGTAACGCCGGCGAGCCACGGTGCGACTGCCGCCGGGTTGGCCTTCAGCCACTCGATGGCGGCCGCGTCCGGCTCTTTTCCGTCGTTCTGGATCTTGCCCATGATCTCGTTTTCCATCGTGAGCGAGAAGACGAGGTTTTTCATGAGCGTAGCGACGTTCGGGCACTCCTGCATGAAGCCGGCGCGCACGTTGGTGTAGATCGTGGCTCCGCCGAAATTCGGCCCGAAGGTATCGTCGCCGCCGGTCAGATAGGTCAGCTTGAATTTCGTGTTCATCGGATGGGGTTCCCAACCGAGGAAGACGATCGGCTTGCCTTCCTTCTCGGCGCGGGCGACCTGTGCGAGCATGCCCTGCTCGGAGGACTCGACCAGTTCGAAGCCCTTCAGATTGTCTTCGTTCTTGTCGATCAGACCGAGAACCAGCCGATTGCCGTCGTTGCCCGGCTCGATGCCGTAGATCTTGCCGTCGAGGTCTTCCTTGTGAGCGGCGATATCCTTGAAGTCCTTGATGCCGAGGCCGGCACCCTTCTCGTTGGTCGCGAGCGTGTACTTCGCTCCTTCGAGGTTGGGGCGGATGGTCTCGACCGACTTGTCGTCGGTAAAGGGCTTGATGTCGGCGGCCATGGACGGCATCCAGTTGCCGAGGAAGACGTCGATATCCTTGTTCTTGAGCGATGTGTAGGTCACCGGAACGGACAGAACCTTGATATCGGTCTCATAGCCGAGCGCCTTGAGGATGACGGAGGCGGTGGCCGTCGTCGAAGTGATGTCGGTCCAGCCGACGTCGGAAAAATGCACGGTGCCACAGCTTGCCGGTTCTGAAGCCGAGGCGGCTCCCGCGACGAACAGCGAAAGGGCTGCGGCGAGGGACAATGTCGTCGATTTCATTTTTATCATTGTGTAACTCCCAGTCGAACATTCCCAAGCAATCACCAATACCTTAGATTTTCAAGCTACTTCCGCTTGATTGCGGCGCTTTGCCGGGGCGGATTGCGACGCGCGCGTTTTTGTGACGCCAGCCGACCGCGTTTCCAGTATTTTCTGTGGTTTTCGCCCGCCCCACCTTTTCATGCCGCGCCCGAACTTTCATGAAACGGGGGAAGGAGAATGCAATGGCGAAACTCTATTTTCACTACTCGACGATGAACGCCGGGAAATCGACGATGCTTCTGCAGGCGTCCTACAATTATCACGAGCGCGGCATGCGCACGGTGATCCTTATCGCCGCCTTCGACGACCGCGCCGGGCGCGGCATGATCTCCTCGCGTATCGGTCTGTCGGCCGAAGCCATTCCCTTCGAGGCAGGCGACGATCTCTTCGCCGTGGTCGAACGCCTGCACGCCGAGGCGCCGGTCGACTGCGTCTTCGTGGACGAGGCGCATTTCATGACGCCAGAGCATGTCTGGCAACTGGCTCACATCGTCGACCGGATGAACCTGCCGGTCATGACCTACGGTCTGCGTACGGATTTTCGCGGCAAGCTGTTTCCCGCCTCGCAAGAACTGCTGGCGATCGCCGACGAACTGCGTGAAGTGCGCACCATCTGCCATTGCGGCCGCAAGGCGACAATGGTCGTGCGCCACGACGGCGAAGGGCGCGTGCTGCACGAAGGCGCCCAGATCGATGTCGGCGGCAACGAGAAGTATGTCTCGCTCTGCCGGCGGCACTGGGAAGAGGCAATGGCTGAAGGCTGACGAGGCGCGGCATCGCAAATCCATCGATTCCGATTTAAGGAATTATGCAGTAGTCTCGCTCGCAGTAACCGGAGAGTGCGTTTCATGGCCGCAGCCCTGTCGTTCGAGACGGAAATCCGCGATGCGATGGTGACGCTCGACTTGGCGCTCAAGGGTGCGGATGCCGCTGACGCCATGCTGGAAGCCCATGCAAAGGGCAAAGCGAGCCTCGAGACGATCAATTTTCCGCGGGAGGAGGGGCTGCTACGCGAAGCCGCACGTCTGATGGAAGACTGGCAGTCGCGAATAGGCAGGCTGCTGAGCGAACTCGACGAAGCGACGGCGGCCGCGCATCTTCGGTTCGAACGACTGTTCGACGTCAACGCCGGCGAGGAGACGCGTCCGCCGCTGCACAGGCGGTTCGCCCTCAGCCGACCGACACCCGAAACGATCCTGGCCGAGATCAAGGGGCTGCTCGTGATATCGGCCTCGCTCGACCAGACGCTGAAGGGTTTGCGGCCGCTCGTCATGCGCCGGCAAAAGGCCTGCGAGGGACATCTGGTGCGGATCATCGAGCGGCGCCGGAACCTGGATTTTCGGATCGAGGAGGCGCAACGCCACGTCGATGCGCTGAAGCCGAAGATCGCGGCGCGGTCGCAGCGTATCGGGACGGTGCTGAGCACTGAGCGCGCCGCGGCCATCGAAGAAAACCATGAGGCGCTCGTCGCCGAACAGCAAGCCTTGATCGCGAAGCAAGCCGAGTTGCTGCCCGAACGACAAACGCTCCGGCGGCTGATACCGACCTACGAGGGCTTTGTGGAAAACCTGAACGCGCAGGTTCGCGTCCTCAATCTGATGAAGGCGAAGCTCGATACCGACATCGAGCAGCGCATCGCCATCATGAAGGCGGTGTTAGCAAGCTCCACAGCATTGCCGGACGCGTTGCCGCCGGCCGTTACCGGGCTGATCGAAGCCTACGACAACAATCCGGTCGCCGGCTACAAGGTCGAGGAGCGCAAGGCGCGAGCCGATGCCGCTTTTTCCCGGCCGCCGCATAAATGGCGAGGCGAAGTCGTTGACGACAATCCTGGCGGGGCAAATGTCGAGGCGGCTTCCGAGGCGAATTGAGAACCGCGTCGCGAAATTTGCAAGAGGCGGTTGCCGAGACGGCTGCGAACACATATCTGGGTTTATTCGGGACGCGACGGCCGCAACAGCGCCGAGCGTCATCGTAACATTTTGAAGTTGTGCATAATCGCCAGCCAGCAAGCCCCGAGGAGACGCGCATGCTCAATCCGATCGTTGCCTTTTTCGAACGGATTTTCCGCGCTATCGGGCATGGTTTAGGCTTGGCTGCCGCCGGGTTGCTCTGGCCTTTCCTTGCAGCGCACGGCTGGTATCGCCGCCGTGCCTGGACGATCCAGCTGCCGATCGCCGCCTTCGTCGCGCTGCTTGTTGTGCTCTACGCCTATTTCATCTGGCAGACGCAGTCCTGGCGCGACTTCGACCCTAACTATGTCGACCGCTTCAAGCTTGGCGAACGTCAGGCCGTTGCGGGTCAGGAGCTGCCGCCGGCTGCGAACGCCGCTGGGGCCGCCGCGCCGAAAACCTGCCAGACGTCCGCCGTCGTCGACGTCACCTCCGACCTCATCGACTTCAACGTCAATCGCAATGCGTGGATTTCGTCGATGCTGCTCTACAAGGTCGGCTTCTTCGGAATGGACTGGGATCGCACGCCCTTCCTCGACAACAAGGCGGCATTCCAGCGCGGCGTCAACCAGGCGATCCGGCGCACCTCCGTGGAGCTGGTGGATGCGCTCGGCCGCGTCCGCGGCACCTCCGGCATCAATGCCGACCTGCAGAACGCGCGCGGCAACCTGCAGTTCGACGAGTCCAGCTGGTACTTCGGCCTGAACCCCTTCGGCCCAAAGACGCCGACGCCTGCCTACTATCGCGCCGCGATCCGCAGTCTGGCGAAGTTCAACACCGATCTCAGCCTCTGCAACGCCACCTTCGACAGCCGCGCCGATAACCTGATCGAATTCGTCGACCGTATCGCCAACGATCTCGGCAGCACCTCGGACATTCTGGCGGAGCGCTCCGAGAAGCACAATTTCGGCTGGTTCGACACCCGCGCCGACGACCGGTTCTGGTTCGCCTATGGCCAGCTCTACGGCTACTATGGAATTTTGAGCGCCGCCGGCGCCGATTTTTCGCGGGTGATCGCCGAGCGCAATCTGGGCACGCTTTGGGCGGATACCATGCGTCAGTTCCAGGCCGCCTTGCGCATCCGGCCGTTCATCATCTCGAACGGGCGTGAGGATGGCTGGATCATGCCGAGCCATTTGGCGACGATGGGTTTCTATATCCTGCGGGTGCGGTCCAATCTGGTGGAGACGCGCGTCGTTCTGGGCGGCAGGTAAGGCCGCCCGGCCGACGTCCCGCCAGCCCCTCAGCTGATGAGCTTCAGCCGAATGGTCTTGGCGACGAGCTGCGTGCGGTTGACGCAATCGAGCTTCTTCATCGCGTTGTTCATGTAAGCGTTGATCGTGTGGTCTGAGAGCGAAAGGATCCGTCCGATTTCGACCGACGTCTTGCCCTGCGCCGTCCACCGGACCACTTCGATCTCGCGGGTCGACAGCGGATGCGGCAGCGCCTTGCCGTCTGTCTTCACATAATTGTAGGCGTCGACCGCCTGCAGCACGATCATATGGAGTTCATTGATCTCGCTCTGGGCGAGATTGCCGCGGTTGCCCGAGAAGTTGAAGATTAGGTGTTGACCGTCACCGTCATAAGCCGGGCAGATAACGCCCATCTGCATGTCATAGGCGTCAAGCAAATCGCTCAAAGCAGTCGGCATTTCCATGTCAGGGTAGGGGCGTTTGTCCCTGTTGTGCCAGATGCGCGGCACGACCGACCTGTGAATACGCGCAATGGACATGGTCGCCATGTGACCCGCGTCGAATGCCTCGATGAAGCTTGCCGGCAAGGATGACGCGATGATCAGATCCGCGAGTGTCGAGTTGTCGACAGTCGGCGCACGCAGCAGCGAATAATAAGTTAAGCCGAACGCAGCGGTCAAACGTGCCATCGCCAAGGCGAACGCGTCATCGCCGCGCGCCGAGGTAAACGCCGTTGAAAGCAGGGATTGTCGTTCGGCGGTGATCATATAGGACATATTAATACGTGCCCAAGTTGCTACCGCTATCACATAACGAATTCGTGAAGGAATACTAGCTGCAATTTCTTACTACCGCTAACATGACTTAATTTTAATATATGTTCATAATGATATGATAAGCGCCGCCGCGCCTTGAGATATCTGCATGCGTTGCCCTTGAGTACGCGTTGAAGTTGATATAAAAAGCAGCGCTCTTTGGGCTAGCCCGCCTAATAGCTTGCCAATGCAAGTGGTGATTGCTATCGATTAGGCTGCGGTCATTTCGGGGCGTTCGGTATTCCATGTGGCTGGGTCGTGTTTTATCGGTATTTTTTGGCAGCAACGCGTGCGCAGGATTTCTTGCCGCGTTGACGTTTGCGTTGCCGGCCGCGGCGGCCGCGCGCAGCGCTGATCCCCTCGACGGTCCCATGCAGTTCGTGCTGGCGCACGGTGACGCCGGATTTTGTCCCGCCGACGGCAGCTGCCCCGAGT
Organism: Rhizobium sp. RAF56; assembly: GCF_052113965.1. Classification (NCBI taxonomy): domain Bacteria; kingdom Pseudomonadati; phylum Pseudomonadota; class Alphaproteobacteria; order Hyphomicrobiales; family Rhizobiaceae; genus Rhizobium; species Rhizobium sp. RAF56. The sequence goes on along the minus strand of NZ_JBFRDU010000002.1, from coordinate 20,061 downwards.
GGATCGTCGCCGAGGGCCAGATCGTCCCGAACACGGCGACAAAATTCAAGCGGTTGCTCGCCAAGCTCGGCGACCGGAAACCGCCGATCGTCATGCGCTCGCCGGGCGGCGATGTGACGGCGGCTCTGGAGCTTGGTCGGCTCATCCGCAAAAACGGACTATCGATCGCGGTCGGCGGAACGCGCGCGCGCGACTGCGGCGTCGACGACCCGCTCTGTGCGGCCGGACGCGAAGCCGACGGTTCGATCCGGGGAGCGACCTATTCCAGCGACGGCGTATGCTTCTCCGCTTGTCCCTTTGCCTTTGCGGGCGGGGTGCGCCGCGTCGCCAGCCCATTCACCTATCTCGGCGTTCATCAGATCACCACGACGTACGACGAGGTGCGCGTCAAATATCGGACCGAATACCAGGTCGTGAACGGCAGGCGGCGCGTCGTCGCCAGCCGCGAGGTCGGGCGAAAAATTGTCGGCCAGCACACGACGACCAAGCTTTCGAAGACGATGCGCAAGAAGCTGCTCGCCTATTTCAAGTCCATGGGGGTCGAGCCCGCCATCCTCGACATGTCGATGAGCGCAAGCCCACGGTCCATCTACCTGATCCCCGAGATCGAGGCGGCCGCCATCCACCTGACGACCGAATTTGCTTCCGCCGACGACCTCGTCATGGCCGGGCCCTGTCTAGCCGGACGTGCGCTTTCAAGCTGCCTGGCAGAGCGTTGGGCGCCGACAGCGCCGGCCGTTGTCGCGCCGGTTCTTGTCCCTCCCGCGCCGTCGCAGCTCACGGCGCAGCCACCGTCCAATACGCCGAACAGCTGACGGGCCGGCCGCGATCGCGGAATGCGACTGCCAGTGTGTCTCTGCGGCAATGCTGAGTAACAGTTGCCGACTGATCGGCTACGCGAACTAAAGAAAAGACAGGCGGGGGCGGCATGCAAAAGGTCAAGTCCGACATCGAGATCGCGCGCGCAGCGGTGAAGAAGCCGATCTACGAGATCGGCGCGAAACTTGGCATCCCGCCCGAGCAGCTTGCGCCCTATGGCCACGACAAGGCGAAGATCAGCGCTGAATTCATCGCCTCGCGCTCCGCAGACAAGAAGGGCAAGCTCATTCTGGTGACGGCCATCAACCCGACGCCGGCCGGCGAAGGCAAGACCACCACGACAGTGGGTCTCGGTGACGGGCTGAACCGCATCGGAAAGCGCGCCATCGTCTGCGTGCGGGAGGCCTCGCTTGGTCCGTGCTTCGGCACCAAGGGCGGTGCGGCCGGTGGCGGTTATGCGCAGGTGATCCCGATGGAGGACATCAACCTGCATTTCACCGGCGATTTCCACGCGATCACCTCCGCCCACAATCTGTTGGCGGCGATGGTCGACAACCACCTCTACTGGGGCAACGGTGAGAATATCGACCTCAGGCGGATCACCTGGCGGCGCGTCATGGACATGAACGACCGGGCGCTGCGCGATATCGTCTCCTCGCTCGGGGGTGTCGCAAACGGTTATCCACGGCAGGGCGGCTTCGACATTACCGTTGCTTCCGAGGTTATGGCAATCCTCTGCCTCGCCTCGGACCTGAAGGATCTCGAAGCCCGGCTGGGCAACATCATCATCGGCTACCGGCGCGACAGAAGCCCGGTCTTCGCCCGCGACCTGAAGGCCGATGGCGCGATGGCGGTACTTCTCAAGGATGCGATGCAGCCGAACCTCGTGCAGACGCTGGAAAACAATCCGGCGCTGGTCCACGGCGGTCCCTTCGCCAATATCGCCCACGGCTGCAACTCCGTGATCGCCACGCGCACGGCGCTGACGCTCGGCGACTATGTGGTGACCGAAGCCGGCTTCGGCGCCGATCTCGGGGCGGAGAAATTCTTCGACATCAAATGCCGCAAGGCGGGCCTTGCCCCGGACGCGGCGGTCATCGTCGCGACGGTGCGGGCGCTGAAGATGAACGGCGGCGTCGCCAAGGCCGATCTCGGCGCGGAGAATGTCGCGGCGCTTGTAAAGGGCTGCGCCAACCTCGGCCGCCATGTCGCCAACGTGCGCAAGTTCGGCGTTCCCGTCGTGGTCGCCGTCAACCATTTCACCAGCGATACCGAAGCCGAGATCGAGGCGGTCAAGGACTACGTATCCCGGCTCGGCGCCGAGGCCATCCTCTGCCGTCACTGGGCGGAAGGCTCGGCCGGCATCGAGGAACTCGCCTACAAGGTGGTCGAGCTTGCCGAATCCGGCCAGGCGCATTTCCGTCCGCTTTACCCGGACGACCTGCCGCTGTTCGAAAAGATCGAGACGGTGGCGTCCAAGATCTATCACGCCGGCGAAGTGACCGCCGACAAGGCGATACGCGACCAGCTGCACAGTTGGGAAGAGCAGGGCTACGGCAATCTGCCGGTCTGCATGGCAAAGACCCAATACTCCTTCTCGACCGACCCCAACCTCAGGGGCGCGCCGGAAGGCCATGTCGTGACGGTCAGGGAGGTGCGCCTATCGGCCGGCGCCGGCTTCGTCGTCGCCATCACCGGCGAAATCATGACCATGCCCGGCCTGCCGGCCTCTCCTTCCGCCGAGCGGATTTTCCTGAATGATCAGGGTTATATCGAGGGATTGTTTTGAGTCAGTGGCAATACCGAAACCCGCCGTTGCGGCTGATCACGTCCAGATGAAAGTGATGCTCGTGCGCGGCGTCGCTCTCCGGGTCGAGGACGGTCGCGAAATAGAGGCAGCCGGCGGCGCTGACGGTTCGCTGGAAGGCACCGGTGAGCGTCGAATCTTCCCGACGCGGTTCGACCGCCACGGACGTGCCCTTCTCGAAGGTGAAGCTCGCGACATCGATGGCGTTGCCGCGCGCATGTTCGGAAATCTTGCCGGTCGTCGCATTGTTGCGCAGCCGACAGATATAGGTGGACGCCTGGTTGATGGTGGTGATGCGGCCGGCATCCTTGAGCGCCGTGCCGGCCGCCGGGATGACGCTTTCCTTCATCCAGTGGGCTAGCGCCAGCGCGGTCGCGCAGCGCATCTTGCCTTCCGGCTTCACTTTGATGCCCGGCAGCGCCTCGCTCAGGAGGATCGGCTTGTCGATGCCGCAGCCATTGCCGTCGTCGATGCGGGGGATGTCCTTGAAGGTCGCGCCGAGCGCCTGGAGTTCGGTTTCGCAGGCCTGATGATCCGCGTCGGTCTCGCTGGCAATCGTCAATGGCGGGCGAGGCGGGCCTTGCATCTCGGCGGGTTGATCGGATGTCTCGTCCGGCGCCGCGGGCAGGCTTTTCGGCGCGTCCGGCTCTGTCGGTTTCGAAGACTTCGGAGCCTCTGGCCGCGGAACCGGGGCCGGTGCGACGATCGCCGCAGGCGCTCCGGGCCGCGTTTGCGGCAAGGGCGCGTTTTCCGGAAGGGCGGCTGCGGTCAGCAGAAGACAGGCTGCGGCAGCCGTTGCGATCCTGAGCATTGAATGTTCTCACCCGCTTTGGTCACTTCTCGCATAAGAACGCCTCAGGGTGGCATTTTGTTGCAATCGCGCAACGGCCGGCCGCAACTGCGTAAACTTGATCAAAATAATCATGAATACGCGTGGACATATATTGACAACTTTAGTCATGTTTTTTACGTGGCAAAAACAAGGCGGGCGATGACCGCCTCAACAAGGATTAAGTACCCAGCCAGCCCCTTGGACGCGTTCGAAAACGTCCGACCAGCCAGCCCGGTCGATATATTGAAAGGGTTGGTTCATGACGCTCCGGCAATCTCGCACGGTTCTTTTGGCTTGCACGGCATTCCTGACATTTGGTTTGGCCTCCACTTCTCTCGCCCAGCAGGCGCAAAAGCCCGCGGCAACGGCAGAAAACGGCGATACCGCGCTGCAGCCGATCGTCGTCAAGGGCAAGCGCATCGCTCCGCCGCCCGGCAGCGTTGCCGACACGCCGCTCGCGACGCAGACGACGCAGGACACGATCCTGAAGAAGAACGTCAACAATCTTTCGGACTTCGGCCGTACGGTAGATCCGGGCGTGACCTATGTGCCGAAGCAGGGCGGCGTGTTTCTGCGCGGTCTCGGCGGTCCGCGTGTGACGACGCTGGTCGACGGCATTCCGATCCCCTTCCTGTCGAACTCCGCGCGCGCCGCCAACCCGATCACCGATACCACCAACGCCGACGGCGGCATGAACACGTTCGACTTCCAGTCGCTGTCGACGTTCGACATCATGCGTGGTGCCAACTCCAGCCGCGCCGGTTCCGGCGCCCTTGCCGGCGCGTTCGTTCTGCGCACGCTGGAGCCCGAGGATCTGATCGAGCCCGGCCGCGATTGGGGTGGCGTCACCAAGTTCGACTATGACGGCACCGATCGCAGCGCCGGCGGTTCCGTGGCCGTTGCCAAGAAGATCAACAACACGTCCGTGCTCTTCCAGGGCTCCTACCGCAAGGGTCACGAGAGCGAGAACAACGGCACCGTCGACACCATCGGGCCGACCCGCACCGAGGCCAACCCGGCCGATTACGACCAGAACAATCTGCTCTTCAAGCTGCGTCAGCAGCTGGAAGGCGGCCACATGGTCGGCATCACCGCCGAGCGTTTCGATCGCGATACGACGACGGATCTGAAAACGTTGCAGGGCGCCACCACGGGCTCGTCGCGCGTCTATAAGCTCGGCGACTACGACGGCACCGAGGACAATAGCCGCGAACGCGTATCGCTCGACTACCAGTTCGAAGCACCGAGCGCAGACTCGGTCATCGATGCCGCGCGGATGAGCGTCTATTGGCAGCGCCTGAGCCGCGAAGCCGGTGCCGAAGGCACGCGCGTCGGCTCGGTGGCCGGACCCTGGCTGCGCAACAACGAAATCGAGGAAAACGATTTCGGCGTGACCGGCAATCTGACCTCTCGCTTCAACACCGGCAACTTCGAGCACGAGGTGAATGTCGGCGGAGACGCCTCGCTCTTCAGCGCCAAGTCCTTCATCGACGGTATCGACGCCTGCATTCTCGGCACCGCGAGCCGCGCCGCCCAGGCGGGCTCTTGCCCTGCGCTGCACGCCGACCAGTCGGATATTCCAGATGTCGACGGCAAGCGGCTCGGCATGTTCATCGACGACAAGATCGCTTTCGGCGACAGCAACTTTGCGCTGACGCCGGGCCTGCGCTTCGACTGGTACGACTACGATCCGAAGAAGACCAGTGCTTTCGAGGCGAACTCCGGCTTTGCCGCCAACGGTTTCCCGGAAGGCAGCAACGGCTCGCGCATCTCGCCGAAGTTGCTCGCAACATACCAGGCCGCGCCCGAGGTCGAACTCTTTGCGCAGTGGTCGATGGCCTTCCGCGCACCGACCGTCAACGAGCTCTATCTCGATTTCTCCAATCCGGCCTTCGGCTATGCGACCGTGGGTAATCCCGACCTCGATCCGGAAACGGCGAACGGCTTCGAAATCGGCGCGAACCTCGGCGATGACGACATGGGCGGCCGCGTCACGGCGTTCAGCAATCGCTACAAGAACTTCATCGACACGGAAACGGATTTCACCACCCTTTATCCGAACGGCCTGACCAGCTACTTCAACCGCAACCGCGTCCAGATCTCGGGTGTCGAACTGGAAGCGCACAAGCTCTTCGAGAACGGCATCAACCTGCACGGATCGATGGCCTATGCCTATGGCAAGGACACGGACACGAACGAATATCTGCGCACCGTCGCGCCGCTGAAGGCGATCGTCGGCGTCGGCTACCAGCGGGAAACCTGGGGTACGGACCTATCGCTCGTTACCTCAGCCGCCATGCGTAACGACGGCAACGCCAAGACCTTCGATGCGCCGGGTTACGGCATCGTCGATCTGACGGCATGGTGGGAACCGGAACAGGTCAAGGGGCTGCGCATCCAGGGCGGCGTCTACAACCTCTTCGACAAGACCTATTACAACGGCGTCGCGCTGAAGGATCTCAACGCATCGACCGTGCCGAGCAACAGCAACACCAATCAGCCGATCGCCTTCTATTCGGAGCCCGGCCGCACATTCAAGATCTCGCTCGTCAAGCGGTTCTGATAGGCAAACGTAAAGGGCGACCTTCGGGTCGCCCTTCTGCATTCAACTGTGAATTCAAAAGGAAATTTTCTATTCGGATCGCTGTCGATCAGGCAGCTTCGGAAATGCGCACTTCCACATGCAGACCAGCCGACGCCAGCATGTTGACGAGCGCGTCGAGGCCGAACAGGTTGATCTTGCCGCGCAGGAGATCGGATATGCGCGGTTGCGTCACGCCAAGGCGGCTCGCAGCCTCCACCTGGGTCCATCTCTGTGCTCGGATATGCTGGTCCAGCGCCATCATCAATGCGGAGCGCAGTTTCATGTTCTCCGCCGCCTCCGGCGTATCTTCGACCGCGTCCCACACGCTTACAAACGTTTCGTCACTCATCGGCCAAGCTCCTTCACAAGATCGCCGTAGCGTTTTACGGCCAATTGCAAATCCGTCCTGCTGGTCTTCTGTGTCTTCTTCTGAAAATGCAAAATTTTGTATAATCTCTGCAAGCCCTTTTTCAGCTTCGTTGTTGGCCACCCGCGCTTGCTCCTGTTGATTTTGCCGCTTGCGCGGCGAAAAAACTCACGCTAACAATTTCGCCCATGAACATTTCTTTGAACATTGCATCGTGGTGGTGGGCTCGCTGAAGCGGCCTCGATCAATCGTGTTCAAAGACGACCGAGAAGCCGCCCGAGACGATCAGGCGGCTTTTTTGTCTTCAAGCGCCTGTCATCCGGGCCCCGATAACGGAGTGAGGGACAATGGTAACGATCCTTAGGGATGATGGTGCGGAAATCTATGAGACCAAGGGCGGCATCACGGTCACCCGAAAGCGTCGGGCGATCCCCTATGGCGATGCCGTCTCTTCCTATGTCGACAAGCTCGATGAGCGGCGCGGCGCCGTCTTCTCCTCCAACTACGAATATCCCGGCCGCTATACGCGTTGGGATACGGCGGTAGTCGATCCGCCGCTCGGCATCTCGTCTTTCGGCCGCAATGTCTGGATCGAGGCCTATAACGCACGCGGTGAAGTGATCCTCGGCTTCATCGCCGAACGGCTGAGGACGGTCGCCGATCTCGTGCTCGGTTCGCAGACCGACAGGCGGCTCGATCTGGCGGTGAAAACCCCGGACCGCGTGTTTACCGAGGAAGAACGGTCGAAGATGCCGACGGTCTTCACTGTGCTGCGCGCCGTGACCGATCTTTTCCACAGCCATGCCGATTCGAGCATCGGCCTCTACGGGGCCTTCGGCTACGATATCGCCTTCCAGTTCGACGCGATCGACCTGAAGCTGAAGCGCCCGGCCGACCAGCGCGACATGGTGCTTTTCCTTCCCGACGAAATTCTCGTCGTCGACAACTATGCCGCCAAGGCGTGGATCGACCGCTACGATTTCGAGAAGGACGGCGTTTCGACCGAGGGCAGGGCCGGCGACATCGCGCCGGAGCCGTTCGTTTCCAACGAGACGATCCCGCCGAAGAGCGATCACCGGCCCGGCGAATATGCCGAGTTGGTCGTCAAGGCGAAGGAAAGCTTCCGCAAGGGCGACCTTTTCGAGGTGGTGCCCGGCCAGAAATTCATGGAGCGCTGCGACAGCAAGCCGTCGGACATTTCCAAGCGGCTGAAGGCGACCAACCCGTCGCCCTATTCCTTCTTCATCAATCTCGGCAATCAGGAATATCTCGTCGGCGCGTCGCCGGAAATGTTCGTGCGCGTATCCGGCCGCCGCATCGAGACGTGCCCGATCTCCGGCACGATCAAGCGCGGCGACGATCCGATCGCCGATTCGGAGCAGATCCTGAAGCTGCTCAATTCCAAGAAGGACGAGTCGGAACTGACCATGTGCTCCGACGTCGATCGCAACGACAAGTCGAGGGTCTGCGAGCCTGGCTCGGTGAAGGTGATCGGCCGCCGGCAGATCGAGATGTATTCGCGTCTGATCCACACCGTCGACCACATCGAAGGCCGCCTCCGCGACGACATGGACGCCTTCGACGGCTTCCTCTCGCATGCCTGGGCCGTCACCGTCACCGGCGCGCCGAAGCTTTGGGCGATGCGCTTCATCGAGGCGCATGAAAAGAGCCCGCGCGCCTGGTACGGCGGCGCCATCGGCATGGTCGGCTTCAACGGCGACATGAACACCGGCCTGACGCTCAGAACCGTGCGCATCAAGGACGGCATTGCCGAGGTTCGTGCCGGTGCTACACTGCTGAACGACTCCATTCCCGAAGAGGAAGAAGCCGAAACCGAACTGAAGGCCTCCGCCATGCTTTCCGCAATCCGCGATGCCAAGGCCGCCAATTCCAGCAAGGCCGGGCGCGACGTCGCCCACGTCGGCAAGGGCATCAATATCCTGCTCGTCGACCACGAGGACAGCTTCGTCCACACGCTCGCCAACTATTTTCGCCAGACCGGCGCCACGGTCTCGACCGTGCGCAGCCCGGTGCCGGAGGAAATCTTCGAACGGCTCAATCCCGACCTTGTCGTCCTGTCGCCGGGACCGGGCAATCCGAAGGATTTCGACTGCAAGGCGACGATCAAGAGAGCCCGTGCCCGTGACCTGCCGATCTTCGGCGTCTGCCTTGGACTGCAGGCGCTTGCGGAGGCCTACGGCGGCGAGCTCAGGCATCTGGCGGTGCCGATGCACGGCAAGCCGTCGCGCATACGCGTGCTGGAACCGGGGTTGGTCTTCTCCGGTCTCGGCAAGGAGGTCACCGTCGGCCGTTATCACTCGATCTTCGCCGATCCCGCGACCCTGCCGCGCGATTTCATCATCACGGCGGAAAGCGAGGACGGCACGATCATGGGCATCGAGCACGCCAAGGAACCGATCGCCGCCGTCCAGTTCCATCCTGAATCGATCATGACGCTCGGCGGCGACGCCGGCATGCGGATGATAGAAAACGTCGTGGCGCATCTGGCGCGAAGGGCAAAAACCAAGGCTGCGTAGGCAGGGGCGGCGGTGTGTAACTCACCTGAGTGATATGCCAATGGCCCCTTCCGGCCCGGATGCCCGTCAGAAATGTTCGCGATAGGCCTGCGGAGTCGTGCCAAGCGACCGAAGGAAGCTTCGCCGCATAGTCTCATCCGAGCCGAAGCCGCAGCGCAGGCGTGTCTGGCTGACGGAAGCGCCCTGCTCCAGCAGGCGCCGCGCCGCTTCGACGCGGATGTCCTCGATAGCCCGGGCTGGCGTGCGCCCGGTCGCCGCCCGATAGTGGCGTGAAAAGCTGCGCGCGCTCATATGGGCGCGTTCGGCGAGGGCAGGGAGCGAGAGATCTCCGCGCAGGTTCTCCATGATCCAGCCGTGCAGGCTGTCGAAGCGCTCTCCGCCGGCCTGCAGTGCAAGGGCGGCACTGAATTGCGATTGTCCGCCCGGCCGCTTCAGGAAAACGACAAGTTCGCGGGCGATCTCGAGCGCCACGTCGCGGCCGAGGTCGTCCTCGACAAGGGCGAGCGCCAAGTCGATGCCGGCGGTGACGCCCGCCGATGTCCACATAGTGCCGTCCCTGACGAAGATGGGATCGGCCTCAAGGCGGACCCTCGGAAAGCGTTCGAGGAATTCCGCGCACCGCCGCCAATGCGTCACGGCGCGCTTGCCGTCGAGAAGGCCGGCGCTCGCCAGCAGGAACGCACCGCTGCAAACCGAGGCCGTTCGACGGCTGATCGCCGCGCGGCGCCTGATCCAGTTCATCAGCCCATCGTCCTTACAGGCCTCGTTCACGCCCCTGCCGCCGGCGATGACGAGGGTGTCGACCTCGGTGGCCTCCGGCAGGATCGCGGTGACGAGCACGAGGCCCGAGGTCGTGACGACCTCGCCACGCGCCGAGACGGCCGCGATCTCATAGGGCAGCGCCTTTGCGGCATTTCTCATCATGTCGTTGGCGGTAGCAAAGACCTGCAAGGGACCCGTTACATCGAGCAACTGGGCATTGTCGAAGGCTAGGATTTCGATCCGGCGCATGGTTGGCTCAAAACGTGGGGTGAATGGCAAATTCGCCAAACAATGTTGGTGTAGAGTTGAGAAGTCAACCACGGGAGATCGCCATGACGCTACGCTTCGGACTTCTCGCCTTTCCCAATGTGCAACAGCTCGACCTGACCGGACCCTATGAGGTCTTCGCCTCGGCGCCCGGTTCCGAGGTCCATATCCTCTGGAAGGACCTGTCGCCGCTGACTTCGGCGACTGGACTGAAGATCCAGCCGACGACGCGCTTTGCCGATTGCCCGGCGCTGGACGTGCTATGCGTGCCCGGCGGCGCCGGCGTCAATGCGCTGCTTGAAGATGATGAGACGCTGGCCTTTGTGCGCGAGAAAGCAGCCGAAGTGCGTTTCGTCACCTCGGTCTGCACCGGCGCCTTGGTACTCGGCGCAGCGGGGCTGCTGAAGGGCAAGCGCGCCACGACACATTGGTATGCCCAGGATTTCCTGAGCCGCCTCGGCGCCGTTCCGACCGAGGGCCGCATCGTGCGCGACGGCAAGGTTATCACCGCCGGAGGCGTGACCGCGGGCATCGACTTCGGCCTGGAGGTGCTGGCGGCGCTCGCCGGAGAAGACGAGGCCAAGATCGTCCAGCTGTCGCTCGAATATGCGCCGGCGCCGCCCTTCCGCTCGGGCACGCCGAGCGAGGCGTCGACAGAAGTGCTCGCTGAAGCCAAAAAGCGGCTCGGCGGATCGCGGGCGGTGCGCGAGGCTATTTTCGAGCGGATCGCGCCTGCCTTTGCATCCTCATTCAGTTGATTTGACAAGCGGGGCCTCTTGCCCCATATGACCCGTCATCCAGACCGCGTGCGCGAACTTCGTGCACGCGGTTTTGCGTTGAAATAGGCCTGTAATTGCAATTCATTTGCATGAGCGTTGAGGAAACGGCATGAGCGGAAGCGGGGGAGAAAAGATAACGCGGCTGGCCTTCTGGGGCATGCCGATTTCGCTTGGCGTGCTGGCGCTGAAGATGTCCGCTTGGTGGGTGACCGGCTCGCTGGCGCTGTTGTCGGACGGCCTTGAATCCTTCGTCAACGTCGTCGCCTCCTTCATCGCCTTCTTCGTCATTCGCTACGCGCAGAAGCCGGCCGACCACGACCATCCCTTCGGCCATCACAAGGCGGAATACCTGTCGGCCGTGACCGAAGGCGTGCTGATCGTCGTCGCGGCGCTGCTGATCGTCCAGCAGGCGGTCGGGCACTTCAGCCATCCGATGCCGCTGGATGCGCCGTTTCTCGGCCTTGCCATCAACTTTGTCGCCGGCATCATCAATGCCGTCTGGGGCGTGATGCTTGTCAAGGCTGGCCGCGCGCATCGCTCGCCGGCGCTCTTGGCGGACGGCCAGCATATTCTGTCCGACGTCTATACCTCGATCGGCGTGATCGTCGGCCTGTTGCTGGCGCTCGCAACCGGCTATGCCGTCATCGACCCGATCATCGCTATCCTCGTTGCGGTCAATATTCTCTTCCAGGGCTGGAAGGTGATCTCGCATTCGATCGGGGGGCTGATGGACAAGGCGGTCGAGCCGGACGAGGAGGCCGCGATCAAGGCTGCGATTGCCGCCAACGCATTCGGCTCCCTCGGCGTCCATGACCTGAAGACGCGGGTGGCCGGAACCGTCACTTTCGTCGCCTTCCATATGGTCGTGCCGTCGTCCATGCCGGTCGGTGAGGCGCATGATATCTGCGACCGCCTTGAAGATGCCATAAGGGATATCCATGCGGGCGCTCAGATCACCATCCACGTGGAGCCGGAGGGCGAAAAGGCCCATGGCATTCGCGTCAAAGTCGTCAAGGAGGCTTAAATGCCCAACACCGATGTGTCCGGCCTTTCCATGCTCGGCAGCTCTGCCGAAATCGCAACCAAGCCCGAGGATGCGGTTCTGGAGAGGGTGCCTGCGGGCCATCAGGGCACGGATTACGTCGTGCGCTTCACCGCGCCTGAATTCACGTCGCTCTGCCCCATGACCGGCCAGCCGGACTTTGCCCACATCGTCATCGACTACATTCCGAACGAATGGCTGGTGGAATCGAAGTCGCTGAAACTGTTCTTCTTCTCCTTCCGCAATCACGGCGCTTTCCACGAAGATTGCTCGATCTACATCGCCAAGCGGCTCATCGAACTGCTCGATCCGAAATGGCTGAGGATCGGCGCCTACTGGTATCCGCGCGGCGGCATTCCGATCGACGTCTTCTGGCAGACAGGCAAGCCGCCAGAGGGCGTATGGCTGCCGGACCAGGGCGTTGCGACCTATCGCGGACGCGGGTGAGGGACGGCTGCCGTCACGCTTCGAGGATGGAGGCGGCGAGTTCGCGATACGGCCGCAGCCGTGCGGCTGACGTCTCTGTCGGAACGATCAATCCCGAGACCTCCGATATGGCGAGCACCTGGCACGGCGACACCATGTCGAGTTTCTCCGGCGTCAGCAGCACATAGGTTTCCGCCGAACACCGGGCGATGTGCCGCTTGATGGCGGCCTCCTCCAGATCGCCGGTCGACAGCCCGTGCACGGGATGCGCCGCGGTCACCCCCAGGAAGAAGATATCCGGGCGCAGTCCGGAGATCGCGGTCATCGCCACGGCGCCGGTCGACACCATCGAATGCTTATAGATGCGGCCGCCGATCAGGATCACCTCCGCGGTCGGATGTTTCTCCAGCGCAGTTGCGATCGTCGGGCTGTGCGTTGCCACCGTGAAGGCAAACTCGCGCGGCAGCCTGCGGGCGATTTCGGCCGTCGTCGTGCCACCGTCGAGAAAGATCATCTGGCCTGGCCGCACGAGCGCTGCAGCCGCTGTTCCCAGCCTCTGCTTCATTTCCGAAGAGATCTCGCCGCGAGCGGTGAGATCCGGCAGTTCCGGCGCGAGCGGCAAGGCGCCGCCATGGACCCGCTTCAGCAGGCGCTGCGCGGCCATCTCCCGTAGGTCGCGTCTGATCGTGTCTTCGGATAGCGAGAAATTCTCGGCGACGCGTTTGGCGACCACTTGGCCGTCTCGGCGAAGGAGATCGAGGATCAGGTTCTTGCGTTGCGTCGTCAGCATTGGTTCTGCACGAAGTTTCATGAATAATTACAAAATTACACGAACTAAATCGACATTCAAGAAAATTCGTGCATCCTTGCGCATGGCCTTGGCGTTGGAGGCCATGGTGAAAGGAGTTCGATCATGATGATCTTGATTGCGGGACCTTATCGCTCCGGGACGGGCGACGATCCGGGGAAAATGGCGGAAAACCTGAGGCGGCTGGAAGCGCCGTCCCACGCACTCTTCAAAGCAGGGCACGTGCCGATGATCGGCGAGTGGGTGGCATTGCCGGTATGGAATGCGGCCGGCGGCGCTTCGGTCGGCGATGCGCTCTATGAGGAGATTTTCCACCCGGTCGCGGGCCGTCTGCTTGCGCTCTGCGACGGCGTTCTGCGATTGCCGGGCGCGTCGCAAGGGGCCGATAACGATGTGCGCATCGCACGCGAGCGCGGCATTCCGGTGTGGTTCCGTCTGGAGGACGTGCCCGGCTGCGCTGCCGCGGCATAATGTAAAGCCGCCGGGAGATTGTCTCCGGCGGCTCCTCGGATGGATCGGCGCGTCATGCTCGCTCTTTTGCGAGCCGCCTCATCACGCAATCGAGCTGTCGTCGTTGTCGAACGAATCGTCGAAGCCATCGTCGTTGTCGTCATCGCTGGCATTGTCGACCTGGGCATCGTTCGACGTGCCGCCGTCCTTCTGACCCTGGCCCTTGTCATCGTTGACGTAATAGTTGTTGACGGTGGTTTCCTCGACCGGTTGCGCGCCGAGGCCGGAACCGGCGAGGGGATTGCCGCCGAAGCCGCCGAGATGCGGGCCGAACAGGCCGCGCAGCGAATCCGCCAGCATCACGCCGCCGGCGACACCCGCCGCCGTGCCGAGAGCGCCAGTGAGGAAGCTGCCGGCCGCCGAAGGTGCCGCAGGCTGTGGGTTCCAGGGGCCGGCCGGCTGCTGCTGCGCAGGCGCGGCGTTGCGGGCGTAGTCGTCGTAGAGCCGGCCTTGCTGGTTGCCGACCGGCGGCACGCTGCGGCGGGGCGCTTCGTCGGCGTGGCCTCCGCCGAAGAGCGAGCCGAGCCCGCCGGGGAAGCCGCCACTCTGTTCGCTACGGCTTTCGCCCCGGTGCGCTTCGAGCTCGCGCACTTGCGCCTCAAGCTGCTGAATGCGGTCGGCCGCGGCTTTCAGGCCCTGTTCCTGTACGATCACCGCCTGCGCCAGGAAGTAGGCGGCGTATGGCTGGTCGCGCAGCGCCTGGCCGATCAAGGCTTCCGCATCGCCATCGCGAGGCGTGGCGGCGGCGGATTTCGTGCGTTCGAAGAGGGAGGTAAGCAGTTGGCGTTCTTCGGGCGACATGGGTGGCCTCCTTCGCAATTGATGGCGCTGACTGTTGACCGCGCCGGACTGACGTAGGATTGAAATCCGGCATTTCAAAGCGCGTCACGTTACATTTCGGTAATCTGCAACCATGTTCGTGAGTTCCCGCACTTCCCCTTTTTCTCGCATTGTTTTAGGCATGGATACGCACTATGTGCGGTGGACGACACATCATGCCGGAGAGTTGCACATGAACGACGAAGACCAGGACGAAGACAAGACGAAGGAGCTGATGCTCGGCAAGGAGACGGAGGCGAATCTCTTCAAGTCGCGATCGATCTTCATCTACGGTCCGATCACGCAGGAACTGGCGCAGAAGGTCTGCACGCAGCTCGTGGCGCTGGCCGCCGCCAGCGACGAGGAGATCCGCGTCTATGTCAATTCGCCTGGCGGCCACGTGGAATCCGGTGATTCGATCCACGACATGATCAAGTTCATCAAGCCGAAGGTGTGGATGATCGGCACCGGCTGGGTCGCCTCGGCCGGCGCCCTGATCTACGTCTCGGTTCCGAAGGAACGGCGTATTTGCCTGCCGAACACGCGCTTCCTTTTGCACCAACCGTCGGGCGGCACCCGCGGCATGGCCTCCGACATAGAGATCCAAGCCCGCGAAATCATCAAGATGAACGAGCGCCTGAACCGGATCTTTGCCGCGGCCACCGGCCAGCCGATCGAAAAGATCGCCAAGGACACGGACCGCGACTACTGGCTCTCCTCCGAAGACGCTCTTGCCTACGGCCTCGTCTCGCGCATCGTCACCTCGCAGAGCGAGCTCTGATGTGACCGAATAACAGCACCCTCGCTTGCTGACCGCAGGCGAGGGCGCTTTCTTTGAGACCCGCTTGCCGGTGTGGCCCCTCATCCGGCTGCCGCGCGCGACGGCCTCGACCGATCCGACGTCTCCCCCAGCGCTAGCCTGCCTTCCGCCACCATGCTTTGTTCGCGCCGTCGATCCCCGATGGAGGCCGCATGCCCGATCTTCACTACGAGCATCCCCGGCTCGCCGCGATCTACGACCTTGGCAACGGTTGGTCGGAAGATCGGGATTTCTATCTGAGGCTTGCGGGAGAGGGGCAAAAGCGCATCCTCGATCTCGGATGCGGCACCGGCGTTCTAAGCCATGCCTATGCGGCGCTCGGCCATGTGGTGACCGGCGTCGATCCTTGCCTGCCCATGCTCGACGTGGCGCGCCGCGGCGCGAACGGCGATCGTATCTGCTGGATCAGGTCTTTCGCCGAGGCCTTCCGTTCCGACACGCGCTTCGATCTGATCGTCATGACGGGCCATGCCTTTCAGGTTTTGCTCGATGACGCCGATATCGCGGCAACGCTGGCGATGATGCGCGACCATCTGGCCGACGACGGCCGCATCGTCTTCGAGACCCGCAACCCGGCGGTCGACTGGGGCGGAAGATGGGACGGCGGCGTGCGCGACTACGTGTCGGAGGGCATCACGATCCGGGAAACGCGCGCGGTCATCTCGAAAGAGGCCGACCGGTTGCGCTTCGAGACGCGCTACGATTTTCCCGACGAGGCGCTGGTTTCGGTAAGCGAACTCCGCTTCCTGTCCCGCGAAGATATGGAGAGCCGCCTTGCATTGGCTGGCCTATGCGCCGAGCAGGTGCTGGGCGATTGGCGGGGCGGCCCGTTCGATCCCGCCACCTCGGACGAGATGATCTTTGTCATTCGCCGCGCCTGACGGGCGGCCATTCCCCTTCTATTTGCTGGATCGCGCGGTGCACCGATATGCCTGCTTGACGCAAGCGATCTGAGGGGTGGAGCATTTTGCTTCTCCGTTCACGACCGAGCAGAATGAACATTGATCGTTCAGCTCCAGGCAGTCCGGATTGGCGCTAATGAACTCTCTCATGCTTACGGCCTGTTCCTGCGCTCCCGCATTGGTATCGGCGGCGTCAGCCGCAACGGCCGGCGTCCCGTTGAGGGCTGCAAGCAGGAGCCAAAGGGCGAGCTTGAACGATGCAGGTTTCATTGAGAGATTTCCTTTGCACCGATGTTCCATCGCATCGAGGCTGAGCTGTTCGAAGTATTTATACCCAAGGTAGCGCAGAACTGGCGGAGTCCGCACCGAAAACAACATCCTTTCAAATAGCCATGCCGGAACCGCCGGAGGCGGAAATCCCCGGTTGAGCGGCATGTCGTTTCGGACGGGGCGCCTGAAGTTGCCTCGTGAAACTAAAATAAATGGCGCCTTCCGGCACCCCGTTCGGCGGTTTATGCCCGCAACTTCGGTCTCTCTGCGACCCTCGCCACCTCCATCGGCAGCGAGAAACCATGTGTGCCGCACAGGCACGTCCGGAGCGAAACCCGTCGGCGCGTCTCCACGCCGCCGCCGTCTCCGGAGGGAGACCTTTTTCTGCGGACCCTCGAGGAGGGGGCTCACGTCGTTCCCCAACCCCAAGCGCCGATCCCGCCTCGCCGCGACGCCTCGCGGTGCATCCGATAGCGGGATGAGAGGGATTGTGGCATGGCTGCGAGCAAGGGGGATGAGAAAATGATTAAGTGATTGAATTTGCTTTCTCAGGTCTTTGTTTCATGCCCGGCTGTTATCCTGTTTGCGACATGACAGACATCGCTAATGGCAGCAAGCCGACCGCCTACTCTTTCTGCGCTGACCGACGCGCTCGAATTGCTGCTGCGATGAACACCCGAGATAGGCCATGGTATAAGGGCTCGTGCGATAGAATTCGCGAAGTCACGTAGCCGATCATGGAAACCGCCATGATCGGGATCACGGCCTCATGGTCGCCGGTCATTTCCAGGATGATGACGAAAGCGGTCATCGGTGCCTGGACCACACCGGAAAAATAACCCGCCATTCCCAGGATCGCGGCGAGCGCAATGCTCGTTCCAAGAAGCGATCCCATCGTACTTCCAAATCCGGCGCCCACGGCTAGCGAGGGCGCAAAAATGCCGCCCGGGATGCCCGAAAGCATCGACAGGAAGCTTGCCGCCAACTTCTCGACAAAAAAGAACACGGGGAGCGCATTTCCTTCGACGGCGCTTTTCGCCTGTTCGTAGCCGGTGCCGAAAGTGGTGCCTCCCGAGGCAACGCCGACAATGGCGACCGCGAGCCCGCAAAGTCCTGCCACCACCACGACACGGGTGAGCGGCCGTGGGTGGACCCAACGCCTGACACGCTGGCCAAAATGCAAAGCAAACCCGCTGAAGCAGGCGCCGAGAGCGCCGCCACCGACGCCACAGACGAGTACAAGCGCCCAGTCACGCATTTGAGTGGGGGCGACCGACGCTTCTCCGAAGTAGTTGTAGCTGCCTGCAAGGCCGAGCGCCGCGAGGCCGGAGAGAATGACGGCGGTCAAGACGATACCGTTCGCACGAGATTCGTAGGTCCGGCTCATCTCCTCGATGGCGAACACTATACCGGCCAAGGGCGTGTTGAAGGCAGCCGCGATGCCCGCCGCAGAACCCGCCAGGATCAATCCTCTCGCCTGCTGCATGCCGCCAAACCGCGCGACGGCCAGCATGATCGATCCGCCTACCTGGACAGTTGGCCCCTCACGGCCGATCGAAGCGCCACACAACAGGCCGAGTATGGTCAGCACGATTTTGCCAACGGCGATCTTCAGCGATAGCAAGCGTCCTCGGTCCTCGTCCTCGCGAAGATGGCGGGCAGCAATCGCCTGCGGAATACCGCTTCCCTGTGCGTTGGGAAACACGGTCGCTGCAAGATAGGCAGACAGCATGAAGCCGCCGGGAGCAATGACGAGGGGAAGCAGGAACGAGAACTCGCCGGATGTCGTCAGCGATGCGAACGCCTTCTGGGCAAGATCCGCCAGTTTGGCAAACGCGACGCTCACGACACCGATTGCAATTGCACCAAACCAGAAAACAAGCCTTGGCCGCCAAAGTGAAAACGATCCCCAGAGGACGCGAGAGCGACGGACAAGCTTCGACTTGCGATAGGTGATGGACATCGGGGACTCGGAAAAATGGGGACGAAACCTTTTAGCGCCTGCGAATAGGAAACGTCACCCCAGGCGATGAGCCAATTGTGAGCGGTGTAGCGAAAGCTTGCCATATATCGCGCCTCGCGTCCGCTTCGGGCGAACGCCGCCATTAAAATCGATGACTTCTAGACGCAAGCCTTTCTATTTCCATACGCACCCTTCCAGTCAACCGAACCATATCCCCGCCATCCGGCCTTGCGCGGCTGCTTTGCCTCGTGCTCCATGCCGGTCTCCATTCGCCGCGCCCCGAGTCCCGCCATGTTGAAAGATCTATCCGTTCAAAGCCTGTTTATGGGCCTCCTTGCCGCTTTCGTCGGCTTTGCCAGTTCGTTTGCCGTGGTCCTGCACGGATTGCAGGCGGTGGGGGCGAGCGATGCGGAGGCGGCTTCGGGGTTGATGGCGCTGTCGCTGGCGATGGGGATCGCCGGCATCGTGCTCAGCGCGGCGACGCGGCTGCCGATCAGCGTCGCCTGGTCGACGCCGGGGGCGGCGCTGCTTGCGAGCGCCGGTGCCATGGCGGGAGGATTTCCGGTTGCGGTCGGTGCGTTTCTCGTTTGCGGGGTTTTGATCGTCGTTGCCGGCCTGTTTCGGCCGCTCGGGCGTGCGGTTGCCGCCATTCCCGCGCCGCTTGCCAATGCAATGCTTGCCGGCGTGCTCATCGGGCTCTGTTTCGCGCCGGTGAAGGCGATTGCCTTCAATCCCTGGCTCGGCCTGCCGATCGCGCTTGCCTGGATCGTCGTCGGCGCGTTCAAGCGGCTCTTTGCGGTGCCGGCGGCCCTTGCCGCCTTCGCGCTGGTACTTGCCTTCGGCGTCGACATTCCGCCGGGCGCGTTTTCCGCGATCGAACGGTCGCTTCTGCCGAGCGCCACCTTCGTGATGCCGGCCTTTACCTTGGCGGGCCTCGTGTCGATCGCGCTGCCGCTCTTCATCGTCACCATGGCCTCGCAGAATATTCCCGGCATCGCCGTCTTGAAGGTCAATCACTATCATCCGAAGCCGGGACCGCTGTTTGCCGTGACCGGCCTGTTTTCACTGCTCTGCGCGCCCTTCGGCGGGCATGGCGTCAATCTTGCGGCGATCACGGCGGCGATGTGCGCCGGACATGACGCGCATCCCGATCCGGCCCGGCGCTATTGGGCGGCGATCGTCGCCGGCATCGCCTATGTCGTATTCGGGCTGCTCGCCGGCGCGGTCACCGCATTCGTGGGGCTGGCGCCGCCGATCCTCATCGAGGCGGTTGCGGGCCTGGCGCTGGTCGCCGCCTTCTCAGGCTCGGCAATGGCTGCCTTCCATGAGGCCGAAACGCGGGAAGCCGCCGCCATCACCTTCCTCGTCACCGCCTCCGGCGTCACATTCGCAGGCGTTTCAGGCGCATTCTGGGGACTTTTGGCGGGCGGTCTGATGCTGGTGCTGCAGCGGTTCGTCAAGGCGACACGCAAGCCAAGCTGAGAGGCGGAGACGGTGGCAGTCTGCAAGGTTTGAGCCCGCTGCCAAAGCCTGCAGCTGCTCCTTCGTCATGCTCTGGCCGTCCGTGATATCTGCAACGGATTGAATTTATTGAGATGCAGCAGATCCTCGGCACAAGGCCACTGCTGTCCGGTTTAAATTCAGGTCCATTTGAGCACCATCTGTCTGGTGTCGCCTGGCGGGTCTGGCGGAGGCTTGAGGAGGAGGTCGGTGCGGCGGCGGTGCATGAGGTTTGCGCGCACCAGGC